>NZ_JAELTK010000047.1:0-46588 GCF_016428765.1 Delftia sp. ASV31 | reverse complement strand
GGCGGGCAGGTGGGCATGGTTGTCGTCCCAGCCGATGAAGGCATCGCCCTCGAACGGGTCCGAGCCTTGGGTGCCCGCGCTTCCGTTTCCGCCGGCGCGGCCTTGCACGTAGCCGGCCGATCCATACAGGCCGAAGCCCAGCGTACCCAGGCGCCGTATCGTGAGGTGGCCGGCCTCGGGCTGGGTCATGCGCACGGCCAGGTCGGCGTCGCGCCGGTGCAGGTTCAGCGTCTGCACGCCGCTGACCAGCTGCACGCGCAGACCCGGGTGGCGGGCGAACAGAGGGACCAGCGAGGGCGCGATCAGCGGGTTGGCCAGGTTCTCGGCCGTGGCCAGCCGCACCACGCCCGCGACCTGCGCCTGGCTTTGCGCGGCGTCGCCCAGGGCCTGGGCCGCCTGCTCCAGCGCCTCGGCCGGGGCCAGCAGCGCCTGGCCGTCGGCGGTGAGCCGATAGCCGCTCTGGTGGCGGCTGAACAGCGGCATGGCCAGCGCGGACTCCAGCCGGTCCAGCCGGCGCGAGACCGTGGCCACGCCCAGCCCCAGCGCGGCCGAGGCACCGCTCAGGCTGCCGGCGCGGGCAATGGCCAGGAAGATGCGGGCGTCGTCCCACTGCAATGGAATGCTCCTTTGTTTTCGGGAATGTTTTTCGGGAATTTTTTCGGGAATGCTTTCCGAAAATGGAAGATCAAAGCGCGATTTTGTCAGTAGGCAAGGCCGCTTCGGAAAACCATACTGGCCCCTTGTTTCAGCAAGAGGATATGCAATGCAACAACGCACACTTGGCCACGATCTGCAGGTATCCGCCCTGGGCCTGGGCTGCATGGGCATGAGCGAGTTCTATGGTCCGCGCGACGACGCCCTGGCGCTGCAGGCGCTGGACCACGCCGTGGAGTCCGGCATCGATTTCCTGGACACGGCCGATGTCTACGGGCCGCACCACAACGAGGAGCTGATCGGCCGCTTCCTGGCCTCGCGCCGGCCGCGCGTGAAGATCGCCACCAAGTTCGGCATCGTACGCAAGGCCGGCGAGTACCGGCGCAGCATCGACAACAGCGCGCAGTACGCACGGCAAAGCTGCGAGGACTCGCTGCGGCGCCTGGGCGTGGAGCGCATCGACCTGTACTACGTGCACCGCGTCGATGCCACGCGCCCCATCGAAGAGACCATGCAAGGCCTGGCGCAGCTGGTGCAGGAGGGCAAGATCGCCCGCATCGGCCTGTGCGAAGTCAGCGCGGCCACGCTGCGCCGTGCCCATGCCGTACACCCGGTGGCGGCGGTGCAGACCGAGTATTCGCTGTGGACGCGCGAGGTGGAGGAAGAGGTGCTGCCCGCCTGCCGCGAGCTGGGCGTGGGGCTGGTGGCCTATTCGCCGCTGGGGCGCGGCTTTCTCACGGGGCGCTTTCATGGCGGCACGGCCTTCGAGCAGGGCGATTTCCGCGCCAGCCTGCCCCGCTTTCAGCCCGGCAACATCGACACCAACCAGGCCCTGGTGGGCGCCGTATCGGCCCTGGCGCAGCGCAAGGGCAGCACGCCCGCGCAGATCGCCCTGGCCTGGCTGCTGGCCCAGGGGCCTGACGTGGTGCCCATTCCGGGCACCCGGCGCATCGCCCATCTGCAGGACAACCTGGGCGCGCTGTCCGTGGCACTGACCCCCGCCGAGCTGGACGAGCTGCGGCGCGCCAGCGACGAGCTGCCCGTGGCCGGGCAGCGCTATACGGAAGAAGGCATGAAGGGCATCAACGCCTGAAGGGGCCGGTGGGGCCGCCGGCTTACCAGGTGACGTCGCTGTTCTCGGCGGCGCTGCGTCGCAGCATGTCGATCATGGGCGCAGCGCGCTGGCGCAGGCTGACGGCATCGCGTGCGCCCGGTGCGCCATTGTCCTGGTCGCCATCCTGCGCATCCTCTTCCTGGTTGGCCTTGCGGCGGGCGTCGTCGTCGGCGACGGCGGCCTCCAGCGCCTCGATGGCGGCGGGAATCTGCTGCACCGTGATGATGCCGCTGGCGCCGGGCGTCTTGCCGACGATCTCCAGGACCTGGCGGCCGTTGGATTCGAGCATGATGACGTCGGCCGTGGCACGGGACTTGAACTTGTAGAGCATGGCTATCCTTTTTCTGTGTGGCGTGTCATGCACTCAGCGGTACATGTACTCGCGGTTGAAAGCATAGTCCGATTGAGCCCCCACCATGGGTCCCGACTGGAGCCGTCCATCGGGATGCGTGCACAGCATCTGGTGCAGGGCGATCCAGCCGCGCTCGAATCCCATGGCGCAACCCGCCAGATAGAGCCGGTAGGCGCGCAGCACCTTGGCGGCACCTTCGGCATCGGCATGCTGCTCAAGGATACGCTGCGCCTGCGGCAGCCGGGCTTCCAGTGCGTCGGACCAGTTCCACAGCGTGCGTGCGTAGTGGGGCCGCAGGTTCTCCGTGTCCACCATTTCCAGCCCGCTGTGGCCCATGTCGTGCAGCACGCGGCTCACATGCATCAGCTCGCCGCCGGGGAAGATGTAGCGGTCGATGAACTCGCCCATGCCCGCGCCCAGCTCGGTGTTGTCCACGCCGCCCGCCGTGATGCCGTGGATCAGCGCCATGCCGCCCGGGCGCAGCAGGCGGTGCACGGTCTGGAAGTACTCGGGCAGCTTGGCCTGGCCCACATGCTCGAACATGCCCACCGAGCCTATCTTGTCGAAAGGCTGGCCGGGCGCCAGCGCGCGGTAGTCCAGCAGTTGCATGTCCACCTTGCCCTGCAGGCCGCGCTCGGCAATCAGCTGCTGCACGTAGCGGTGCTGGTTGTGCGAGAGCGTGATGCCTGTGGCCGTGACGCCGTAGTGCTCGGCCGCCCACACCAGCAGCGCGCCCCAGCCCGCGCCGATGTCCAGGAAGCGCTCGCCGGGCCGCAGGTCCAGCTTGCGGCAGATGTGGTCCAGCTTGGCCTCCTGGGCCTGGGCCAGCGTCATCTGCGGATCGCGGAAGTAGGCGCAGGAATAGACGCGGCGCGGGTCCAGCCACAGGCCGTAGAAGTCGTCGGAGATGTCGTAGTGGAACTGGATCTGCTGGGCGTCGCGCGCCAGCGTGTGCGCGGCCATGGAGCGCATGCGGGCCATGGCATGCCCCCACCAGTGCGATGTGCCGCGCACCGGATCGGACTGCAGCAGGCTGGCGGCCACCGCCATCACGTCGCGCATGCGGCCATCGATGCGCACCAGCCCTTCCACGATGGCACTGCCCAGTGTCCCTATCTGCCCGGCCGCCAGGCTGGCGATGGCCGACATGGTCTGGAAATGCAGCACCACCTGCGCATCCGCAGGACCAGCGCGCTGGCCGGACGGCAGGATCACGGCCACGGGGACAGGGAGAGACGCCAGCCGCGCCTCGATGGAGCTCAGCACTTGTGTCATGGCGTTCATTTTTGACAGCAAGGCGCACTGCGTCAATCGCAGCCTGGGCTGTGCATGGCGGAGCATGGCGCCCCGCCCGTGGTGCAGTGATCAGGCGATCAGCTGCCTGTAGTCGCGCCGTGTCTGATCTGTCACCGAAGCAAGCACTTGCTCGAAGGGCGTCTTGTGCCGTGCGACCAGCCGCAGGGATGCCACGGCGCGCGATTTGCAAAACCAATGACAGGTGTACTGCATGAGCAACAGCTCGGCCGTCATCGTGAAGGCGCGCGCACGGCGTTCGTCCTCGTTGCGGCTGTCGGCCACGCGCACGGAGGCAATGCCGCGCGCATGCAGTTGCATGGCGTCGCGCAGATCGAAGGACGACGAGGGAAAGAGCCGGTCCAGATAGGGCAGCGCCACGGGCAGCGTGCTCACGCGCGTGAGCTGCGGATCGGCCGTGGCCATCTCCTTGGCAAAGCGCTGGAACTGCTCGGCCAGGTTGGCCTCGGTGTTGTCCAGCACGGTCCAGATCTGGGCACGGCGCTGCTCGTCGCTCTCACCCAGGGCGCGCAGATAGCCTTCGATCAGGCCGCCCATCAGCTTCTCGATCTGGAATCGTCCCAGATACTGGGCCAGCAGCAGGGTATGCCGGCGCTGTTGCTGCGTCTTGAGCAGGTAGATTGCGATGAAGACAATGATCGCCAGCGTGAAGAAGTCCATGAAAGCAGCAAGGGGGCCAAGGGTGCGAGAAGGCTTGAGTGTAGTCAGGCGCGGCCTGCCCGCGATTTTGGTGGGCATAGGCCTGCTGCTGGGCGGCTGTGCCAGCCGTGGGGCCGGTGGCGACGGGCTGGGCTATTACTGGCAAAGCCTGCGCGGGCAAATGCACCTGCTGCAGGCCAGCCGCCCGATTGACGACTGGCTGCAGGACGAGAACCTTGCGCCCGCACTGCGCGAGCGCCTGCTGTCCGCCCGGCGCATGCGCGCTTTTGCCGTGGAGCGCCTGGGCCTGCCCGACAACGCGAGCTACCGCCGCTATGCCGATCTGCAGCGGCCGTTTGCCGTATGGAACGTGGTGGCCGCGCCGCCCGACAGCCTGGAGCTGCACCGCTGGTGCTTTCCCGTGGCCGGCTGCGTGGGCTACCGGGGCTACTTTGCCGAGGCCGACGCCATGGCCCAGGCACGGCAACTGGCCGACCAGGGCCTGGAGTCCGGCAGCTACGGCGTGCCCGCCTATTCCACGCTGGGCTACCTGAACTGGCTGGGCGGCGATCCGCTGCTCAACACCTTCATCGGCTGGGGCGAGGGCGAGTTCGCCGGCCTGCTGTTCCACGAACTGGCCCACCAGGTGGTCTATGTGGCCGGCGACACGGCCTTCAACGAATCCTTTGCCACCACCGTGGAGCGCCTGGGCACGCCGCTGTGGCTGGCCACCGAGGCCGGCCCCGCCGCCCGCGCACGCTGGGATGCAGGCCAGCTGCGGCGCGCGCAGTGGCGGGCGCTGACCGGCCACACGCGCCAGGCGCTGCAGCAGCTCTACCAGGACCCGCAGCAGCGCGGCCCCGCCATGGCGCAGGCCAAGGCGCAGATCTACCAGCAGTTCCGCAGCGACTACGCTGCGCTGCGCGCGCAATGGCGCAGCGCCGATGCGGCCCTGCTGACCACCGATGCCCAGCGCCAGCTCTACGACCGCAACCAGGCGCGGCTGGACCAGTGGGTGGCCGATGCCAACAACGCCAGCTTTGGCGCGCTGGCCGCCTACGACGACTGGGTGCCGGCCTTCACCGCGCTGTGGAAGCAGTCGCAGACCCAGGTGCCGGCCCAGGTGCCGGCCCAGGCCGGCGGCGAGGCCGCCCAGGGCTGGCAGCGCTTCTATGCCGAGGTAGAGAAACTGGCCGCCCTGCCTGCCTTGCAGCGCAACACAAGGCTGTGCGGGCTCATGCCCGCCGATGCGCACCTGCCGCCTGCCTGCGCCCCGGATCAGGACAGTGCGTCGGTATCCACGGACGGGTCGCATCCCGGCAACTGAATGCGCGCCAGCAGGCCGTTGGAACTGCCGGGCAGCGGCGACTGCAGCTCCAGGCTGCCGCCGTGCTGGGCCACGATCATGGACACGATGGACAGGCCCAGGCCGTAGCCCGGCGACGCCAGCTCCCGCACGGTGCCCTGGGGCAGGCGCAGGTCGTCCACATGGCGCACATGGCGCTCGCGCGCGGTGCTCAGCGCCGCCGCATCCATGCCCGGCCCCTCGTCGCGCACCTGGACGGTGTGGCTGTCGCAGACTTCGAGCAGCACCTCCGAGCCATCGCTGTAGCGCAGCGCGTTCTCCACCAGGTTGCGCAAGGCAATGGCCAGCGTGTCCACGTCGCCCGCCACCGGCCCGCAGGGCTGCTCGGGCAGCACCACGTCCAGCCGCAGCTGGGTGGATTCGTCCTGCTGCCAGAACTCGGAGGCCACCATGCTGGCCAGCGCGTCCAGCCGCACCTCGTCCTGCGCCAGCGCCGAGCCCGAGGCCGCGCGCGACAGCTGCAGCAGTTTTTCCGTGCGCTGGCGCAGCCGCTCCAGCGCCTCATAGGCCGCGCGCACATCGGTGTTGTCCACGCCCCTGTCCAGGGCCGTCTGCAGGCGCAGCGTGGCCACGGCCAGCGGCGTGCGCAATTCGTGGGCCGCATTGGCAGCCATGGAGCGCTCCACCTGCACGGCATGCGACAGGCGCTGCATCAGGTGGTTGATGCCCCGGCCCAGGCGCCACAGCTCGCGCGGCATGGCGTCCAGGTCCAGCGGCTCCAGGTTGGCGCCGCCGCGCTCGCTCAGTTGCAGCTGCATGTCGAGCAGCACGCGCAGGCGCCGGCGTGCCGTCGCGCGCAGCACCCAGCCCATCAGGGTCAGCATCGCCAGCATCACCAGCACCAGCGCCAGCAGGGCGCGCTGCAGCGCCTCGCTGCGTTCGGCCAGGGGATCGGCCAGCACCAGAAACAGCGGCAGCCGGGGATGGGCCACCACGTACATGCGCCAGCCCTCGCGCTCGTAAAACCCGTCGCGCATGGGAACGGGAAAGGCCACCACGGGCGCCGCCTGGGTGCGCAGCAGCACATTGCCATGCCGGTCCTGCAACTGATAGACCAGACTCTCCGCCCCGTTGCCGGGCTCCAGCGCCACATGGGGCAGGGGCAAGCCTTCGACCGAGTGGTCCTGCTGCTCCAGCTGGTGCACGGCCACCTCCAGCATGCGGTGGGCACTGTCGATCATCTCCTGGTCGAAGTTGCGGTGCACGATGTGGCTGACATACCAGGCCAGCGCCAGCACGCAGGCCAGCCAGACGGCGGCCAGCGCCAGCGTCAGGTCGCGGGCCAGCTGGTCGGCCAGCCGGGGCGGCAGGCCGGGCTTCTCCCGGCGCCCCTCAGCCATGCTCGGTCACCAGGCGGTAGCCGGTGCCGCGCACGGTCAGGATGCGTTCGCGCCCGAGCTTGCGGCGCAGCCGACTGATGAAGACTTCCAGCGTGTTGCTGTCGGCCTCAGCGTCGAAGCCGTAGAGCGCATCGAGCAGATGCTCGCGCGTGTACAGGCGCCCCGGATGGACCGTGAGCACGCGCAGCAGCGCCCATTCCTTGGGCGTGAGCAGCAGGGTGCGGCCCGCATCGCGCACCATCTCGCGGGCCAGGTCGATCTCCAGCGTGCCCATGCGCAGCACCGCGTCCTGCCCGGCCTGCATGCCGCCGCCGCGCCGGCTCACGGCGCGCAGGCGGGCCAGCAGTTCCTCGGGGTCGTAAGGCTTGACCAGGTAGTCGTCGGCCCCTGCGTCCAGCCCGCGGATGCGGTCGCTGACCTGGTCGCGGGCCGTGAGCACGATGGTGACGGGCGGCTGCTCCAGCCGGCGCAGCGTGGGCATGAGCGCCAGGCCGTCGCCGTCGGACAGGTGCAGGTCCAGCAGCACGGCCGCGTAGCTGGCGCCGGCCAGGCAGGCGCGCGCCTGGGCCAGAGAAGGCACACTGTCGATCAGAAAGGCCTTGGAGCGCAGATAACTGCCGACCGCCTGTGCCAGGGCCTCATCGTCTTCGACCAGCAGGATTCGCATGGGAGGTGGGGCCTTCGCACATCAGGATGCGCTCCGCACATGGGCGGAACAGAGGGGACGGGAGAGGTTCAAGCTGAACGGAGTCTGAACGCGGGGTTCAGATGTTCTTAAGCTGCGAATTCTACGCTCGCGGTCATGCCCGAACGCCTGCTCGCACACCCCCCTCTGGCCAGTTCATCCGCCACCGGCACGGCCTCCTCGTCTACCCAGCCCCCCCACACCAGCCTTGCGGCGCGGCTTCGCATGGCCTGGAGCGCCCCGCGCTCGCCCCAGGCCGTGGCCCTGGTGCTGGCGCTGTGGCTGCTGGCCACCGCGAACTGGGCGCTGTGGCTGCGCCTGCCCCACCTCGAAGGCTATGACGGCAGCCTGGCCACCCTGGTGCTGCGCCTGCTGCCGCTGGGCCTGGGCGGCATCCTGCTGCTGCTGTCGCTGACGGCCTGGCCGCGCGGCATGAAGCCGCTGTGGATCGCCCTGCCCTGGATTGCCGGCTCGGCCCAGTACTTCATGACTGCCTACGGCACGGTCATGGACGGCGGCATGATCAACAACATCCTGCAGACCGACCTGCGCGAGAGCAGCGACCTGTTCAACCCCCAGTTGCTGCTGCAGCTGCTGCTGGTGGCCGGCCTGCCCACGGCCTGGCTGCTGCGGCTGCGCATCATCCGCCCGCGCCGCAGCATGCAGACGGTGCTGCGCACGCTGGGGCTGCTGGCCGCCTCGGTGGTGCTGCTGGCGGCATCGGTCTTTGTCTCGTACCGCGAGCTGGCCCCCGTGATCCGCAACAACCTGTGGATGCGCCACATGCTCAACCCCGTGAGCCCCGTGCTGGCCTCGCTGGACGCGGTGCTCAAGCCCATCCTGCGGCCCAAGCGCCCGTTTGCCAGCATTGCGGCTGGTGCCACGCTGGGCGCCACCTACGCGGCCGAGCGCAAGCCGCCGCTGTTCGTCATCGTGGTGGGCGAGACGGCGCGCGCCGCCAACTGGGGCCTGAACGGCTATGCCCGCGACACCACGCCCGAGCTTGCCAAGCGCAAGGTGCTCAACTGGAGCAACGTGACCTCCTGCGGCACCAGCACGCGCGAATCCGTGCCCTGCATGTTCTCGCACCTGGGCCGCACGGGCTTCTACAAGAGCAAGGTGGACTACGACAACCTGGTGGACGTGCTGTACAACGCCGGCCTGGCCGTGCTGTGGGTGGACAACCAGGCCGGCTGCAAGGGCGTGTGCGAACGCATTCCCAACGCCAGCACGGCCGACCGCCTGAACACGCCCGACGGCAAGGCCCTGTGCTCCAGCGACGGCGAATGCCTGGACGGCATCCTGCTCAGCGGCATCGACGAACGCATCGCCGCCCTGCCGCGCGAGCGCCGCGAGCGCGGCGTGGTGCTGGTCATGCACGAGATGGGCAGCCACGGCCCGGCCTACTACAAGCGCTCCACGCCCGAGACCAAGGTCTTCCAGCCCGAATGCCTGACCAATGCACTGTCCAGCTGCACGCGCGAGCAGGTGGTCAACGTCTACGACAACTCCATCCGCTACAACGACCATTTCCTGTCGCAGACCATCGACTGGCTGGCAAGCCAGCAGTCGCACTACCAGACCGGCATGGTCTACATGTCGGACCATGGCGAGTCGCTGGGCGAGATGGGCATCTACCTGCACGGCATGCCCTACGCCATGGCGCCCGAGGAGCAAAAGCACATTCCCATGATTGCCTGGCTGGGCAACCTGGGCGAGCGCACCGGCGTGTCCGAGCGCTGCGTGCGCGGCCAGCTGGACACGCCGCTGTCGCACGACAACCTCTACCACACCACCCTGGGCCTGCTGGACGTGACCAGCCCCACCTACCAGAAGCCCCTGGACGCGCTGGCCGGCTGCCGCAGTTGAGCGGGCGCGGGGCGCAGCCGCCGTTCAGCGCTGCTGCCAGAAGCCCCGGTGCGGCTCCAGCATCTCTTCGTGCAGCGCAGGCACCGGGCCGATGACCTGCACGGCGCGCTGCCCGCGCGCGAAGACCTCGCGGCAAGGCAGGGACAGCGTGGGATTTTCGGGATGGTCGCCCGTCAGCGCCAGCAGCGCCGTTTCCTCGGCGCCGTAGAGCACGCGGCCTATGCCGGCCCAGTAGATGGTTCCGGCGCACATGGCGCAGGGCTCGAAGGTGGTGACCAGGGTGCACTGCGCCAGGTAGGCACCCGGATAGTTGGCGGCCGCCGTGCGCGCCAGCGTGGACTCGGCATGGTTCACCGTGTCGATGTTGCCCTGCTCGGCCAGCACGGTCTCGCCGTCGGGCGCCAGCAGCAGCGCGCCAAAGGGGTGGCGGCCCATGGCCATGGCCCGCCCGGCCACGGCGCCTGCGCGGCGCAGCTGGCGGGCCGCCTGTTCGTCGGTCAGGGGCGTCATGGGCGTCATGGAAGGCGGCGTCGTGGGTGCGGGCATCATGGCCGGATTCTCACTCACTCGCCCTGCGAGCCGCGCCGGGCCCAGCCGGTGGTGCGCTTTTCGATGGCGCTGAACAGCTCGTACATGACCATGGCCATGGCGCCCACCACGATCAGGCCGGCAAAGGCCAGGCCCATCTGCATGGACGAGCCGGCCGACACCAGCAGGTAGCCGATGCCTTCGTTGGCCGCCGTCATCTCGCTGACCGTGGTGCCCACGAAGGCCAGGGTGATCGCCACCTTCAGTGAGCCGTAGAAGTAGGGCATGGAGCGCGGCAGGCCGACCTTGATCAGCACGTCCCAGCGCCGGGCGCCCAGCACGCGCAGCACATCCTCCAGCTCGGGCTCCAGCGTGGCCAGGCCGGTGGCGATGTTGACCATGATGGGAAAGAAGCTGATCAGGAAGGCCGTGAGGATGGCCGGTCCCGCGCCGATGCCGAACCAGACCACCAGGATGGGCACGAAGGCCGCCTTGGGCAGCGCGTTGAAGGCCGTCATCAGCGGATAGAACGCCGCATAGGCCAGGCGCGAGGAGCCGATCAGAAAGCCCAGCAGCACGCCCACCACGATGGCGATGCCAAAGCCCGCCATCGTCACCCAGTAGGTGCGCCAGGCGTGGGCGGCGATGATGCCGCTGAACTCGGCCAGCTGCCGGCCGATGGCCCAGGGGCTGGGGAAGATGAATTCCGAGACCTCGAAGGCCGAGCAGATGACCTGCCACAGCAGGATGACCGCCAGCAGCAGCACCCAGGGCGCCCAGCGTTCCGCGTATTTCTTGTGCATGTGAATCTCCCCCGTTCTATTGTTGGATGGCCGCGCCGGTCTTGCGCATGGCGCCGATGTGGCCGCGCAGCTCGTGCACGATGTCGGTGAATTCGCGCGTGTAGGTCAGCTCCAGCTCGCGCGGGCGCGGCAGCTCGATGTCGCGGCGCACCACGAAGCGGCCCGGGCTCTTGCTCATCACATACACGGTGTCGGCCAGGAAGACGCTCTCGCGCAGGTCGTGCGTGACCAGGATGACGTTGAAGCGCTGCTCGGCCTGCAGGTCGCGCAGCACGCACCACAGCTCCTCGCGCGTGAAGGCGTCCAGCGCGCCGAAGGGCTCGTCCAGCAGCAGCATCTGGGGCTCGTGGATCAGCGCGCGGCAGATGCTGGCGCGCTGCTGCATGCCGCCCGACAGCTGCCAGGGGTACTTGTCCTCGTAGCCGCCCAGGCCCACCTTCTGCAGCAGGGCGCGCGCACGCGCCTCGTACTCCTTGCGCTTTTGGCGGAACAGCGAGCGGTGCGGCTCCACGATCTCCAGCGGCAGCAGCACGTTGTCCACCGTGGTGCGCCAGGGCAGCAGCGACGGCGCCTGGAAGGCCATGCCCGAGATCTTCAGCGGCCCGGTCACGCGCTCGCCGTTGACCATGACGCGGCCCATGGAGGGCATCTTCAGCCCCGTGGTCAGCTTCATGAAGGTGGACTTGCCGCAGCCCGAGGGGCCGACGATGGCGATGAACTCGCCGCGCCGCACCTGCAGGTCGATGGCCTCGACCGCGAAGTGGTTGGCGCGCAGCAGCTCCTCGTTGTAGGCAAGCCAGACGTCGCGGAACTCGACGAAGAAGGCGTCGTCATCGCCGTGGGATGTGGAGGAATTCATGGCAGGCAGCAGGCAAGGGCCGGCGCGTCGCCCGCTGGCGCACGCGCACGGTGTCAATCACTTTGTCGTCACTTCTTGGGCAGGATGTTCAGCTCGGCCGCAGACGGCAGGAAGCTGCCGTTCCAGACCTCGGCCGGGTTCACGCGCGTCTTGGTGGCGTAGACATCGGAGACCTGCGACGCCATCAGCGACAGCCGCGTGGGCACGACCTGGCCAAAGCCCTCGGCACGCGCGTCGGCGCTGTTGACCACGGTGTCGATGGCCAGTTGCAGGCGGCGCGTCTCCAGCTGGGTGTTGACGATGCCGTCGCGCTCCTTCACGTAGGCAATGGCCGCGCCCGGGTTGGCGATGACTTCCTTGGCACCCTTGGCGAAGGCCTGCAGGAAGGCCTTGATGGCGCCCGGGTTCTCCTTGATCAGCTTCGGGCTGGCGATGATGGCGTTGCCGTACAGCTTCACGCCGAAGTCCGCATAGGGCATGACCACCACATCGGCGGCCTTGATGCCGCGCGCCTCCAGGTTCAGCAGCGAGGTGAAGGTGAAGCCCGTGATGGCATCCACATCGCCGCGCACCAGCATGGTCTCGCGCAGCGGCGGGTCCATGGCCGTCCACTGCACGGTGCCGACCTGGTTGGCCTTGGCGAACAGCGGGAAGGCGCGGCGGCCCGCATCGAACACGGGCGCGCCCAGCTTCTTGCCGGTGAGGTCGGCCGTCCTGGCGATGCCGCTTTTCTTGAGCGCCATCACCGAGGCCGGCGTGTTGTTGTAGACCATCATCACGGCCACGGGCTTGTTGGGCATGTCCGGGTTGTTGGCCTGGAACTCCATCAGCGCCGCGATGTCGGCAAAGCCCAGGTCATAGGCGCCCGAGGCCACGCGCTGCACCACGCCGCCCGAGCCGCTGCCGGCATCGACCGTGACATCCAGGCCCGCGTCCTTGAAGTAGCCCTTGGCCACCGGCTGCAGGAAGAAGGCGGCCGGCCCCTCGAAGCGCCAGTCCAGCTGGAACTTCAGCGGCGTGGCCGCGTGGGCCTGTGTCTGGGCCGTTGCCAGGCCCGCGCTGGCGGACAGGGCCAGGACGGTGTGCAGGAACAGTCGTTTTTGCATGGTGGGCTTCCTCTCTGGTGGTCAAAAGAAACGGGGGGACGGAACGGGGCCGGGTCAGCTTTTCCAGGCGCCCTGGTGCGAAGCGGCGGCCTCGCCGATCAGCGCCGGGCCTATGCATTCGATGGCGTGGGACGAGGCGGCGAACACATCGCGGCAGGACAGCTCGGCATCCTTCTGGTCCAGGCGCTCGCCGCGGAATTCGCGCAGGCGCACGGCATCTATGCCGTAGACCACGCGGCCTATGGCCGACCAGAAGATGGCGCCCGCGCACATCACGCAGGGCTCGGCCGATGAATACAAGGTGGCTGCGGACAGCGCCTCGCGGTCATGCAGCGGGCTGGCCAGGCGGATGGCCGACAGCTCGGCATGGGCCGTGCAGTCGCCGCTCTCGCCATTGGCGTTGGAGGCCTCGGCCAGCACGCGGCCATCGGCGGCCACGATGAGCGCGCCGAACGGGCGGTTGCCGCGCTTGCGCGCGCGGTCGGCCATGGCGATGGCGCGACGCAGGTACAGGCCGTCGCGCTCGTCGAGCGAGGCCTCAAGGGGCAGTGAAACGGTGGCGTGGTCCATGTGCGATCCCTCAGGCCTTGGCCATGCGCGCGGCCAGCGGCGGCAGCAGGCTGCGGTTGAACAGCGCATCGGCCGACACGGGTGCCTTGAGGCCGAAGGCCTGGCTGACCTGCTCGGCCTGGCGGGCCAGCAGCTGCGGGTCGATGTCGCCCAGGCCGTGGCGCTGCGTATCGGGCGCGGCCAGGTACTGCGAGGTGATGGCCCAGCGCGCCAGTTCCAGCTTCTCATCCAGGATGGGCTCGCGCTGGCGCACGGCGGCCACGGCCAGCGCGGGCTGGGCCAGGCATTCGATGAGGGCGCGGTTGCTGGCGCGCAGGAATCCCGCCACCAGCGCCGGCTGCTCGGCCACCAGCGCGCTGGAAGCCAGGATGGCGTTGCCATACAGCTGCACGCCCGCATCGGTATAGCGCAGCACCGACAGCTCCTCGGGCTTGATGCGTGCGAACAGCGACACGGCCGAGTCATGGAAATAGGTGGCCGCATCCACATCGCCGCGCACCACCACGTTGTCGCGCGCCGAGAACTCCGTCGTGGTCCAGGCGAACAGGTCGGCCGGCAGGTTCTGGCGCTGCGCGACCAATGGCCAGACGCGGCGCGTGGACTCCACGGCGGCGGCGGCCACCTTCTTGCCCTTGAGGCTGGCGAACTCGCCCGTGATGCCCCGGTCCTTGCGGCCGATGATGGCGAACGGCGCGCGGTTGTAGTACTGGTAGACGGCCTGCACGCGCGCGGCACCCGCGTTCTGCGCCTGGAACTCGATCAGCGAGCTGATGTCGCCCAGGCCCAGCTGGTAGGCGCCGCTGGCCACCCGCGTGATGGATGCCACCGAGCCCGAGCCCACGTCGATGCTCACGTCCAGCCCCTCGTCGCGGTAGTAGCCCTTTTGCAGCGCCACGAAAAAGGGCGCGGTCTGCGAGGTCACGCGAAAGTCCAGCGTGAACTTCAGCGGTGTCAGCGCCTTGCCCTGGGCGAAGGCACCGGGCATCACGGCACTGGCAGCGGGAAGGGCGGCGGCGGCAAGGAAATGGCGGCGTTGCATGGTGGAACTCTCAGTCGCTATCAACATGGGGACCGGCCGCTGGCATGGGGCCGGGCGGCTGGCGTGACATGAGCAATTTCCGGGCAACGCGCACTGGGCGCGTGCTGAACGCTTCTACTCAGTGATGCTTGTATGCAAATGGCGTACCACCCCCTGAGCGGCTGCGCCGCTTCCCCCTCTCTACTTGCTTCGCAAGGGAGGGGAACGACGCCCTCGCCGCGAGGCGGCTCTTGCTCGGCGTCCCTGGCTTTTGGCCGCGCCGGTTTTGAAGGAAGCGGGCTGCATGCATCACCTTGGTGCACCACCAACGAGATACGGGCATGCACCGCGATTTCGGTGGACGGCTGCACCACGATGGAACGCAGGTGGCCATGAACCGGCCTGCGCGGGCTGGCGCGCTGTTTGCTTGGGTGGTTGGCAAGAGTAGAAGCGTTCAGCTTGCCGGCCTGTGCCGGCGCGGGTCATTGCTCTTGAAGCGGGTGCGGGAGCGGCGTGGCTGCGACCTGTGCCCTGTCAGCCACTTCAAGAGCGACGTGCGGGATCGGTGTCTTTTTGCGCCGGCCGCTGCGTGCCTTGCCACTGCCTTTGCGGCAAAGGAAACAGACCATGAACATGCTTGCCAACCCCACCCTGCCTTCGGCACCGGCTTCAGATTACGCCTTGGGTGAACTCGCCAAGGAGGCCCGCATGGGCGGCCAGGGGCAGGAGACGCGCGCACGGGAGGTGCGGGTGATCGATATCTCCGACTTTGACCGCCGCAAGGCCGAGATTGCCGATGCGATCTGGCAGGCCTCGGTGGAGATCGGCTTCTTCCAGGTGTCGGGCCACGGCATTCCCCAGCCCGATATCGATGCGGCCTTCGAGCGTGCCGAGCAGTTGTTCGCCCTGCCGCGCGAGGTGAAGGCGCAGTGGCCGCTGTCGCGCAATGCGGGCTGGGAGCACAAGGCGCAGATCCGGCCTTCCACGCGCACGCCCGACCAGAAGGAGTCCTACCAGATGACGCGCCCGCGCATGGCCGGCCTATGGCCCACGGAGCAGGAGCTGCCGGGCTTTCAGCAGGCCACGCTGGGCTTTGAGCGCCAGTGCTGGCAGGTGGGCATGCAGCTGCTGTCGTGCTTTGCGCACAAGCTGGGCTTTGATGCGGACTTCTTCACGCGCGCCCACGACCCTTCTGTGCCCGCCTACCAGAGCACGCTGCGCATGCTGCACTACTTTGCGGTCGATCCCGCGCTCAAGGACGAGCTGGGCCTGTGGCGCGCAGGCGCCCACACCGACTTCGACTGCCTGACCCTGCTGTTCCAGCGCGCAGGCCAGGGCGGCCTGCAGGTGCTGCCGGGCAAGGAGATGGAAGGCCAGCAATGGACGCCCGTGGACCCCGTGGAAGGCGTGATCACCTGCAACATCGGCGACATGCTCACGCGCTGGAGCGACGACCAGTTGCCCAGCAACTTCCACCGCGTGCGCAATCCCCTGCCCCATGAATACCAGGGCGCGCGCTACAGCCTGGCCTTCTTCTGCCAGGCCAACGAGGACGCGGTGATCGAGGGCCCGCAAAAGAAGTACCCGCCCATCACGGGCGCGGAGTACCTGCGCCAGCGCATCAGCGCGAACTTCTCCAACAAATATTGATCCCCCTGAGCGGCTGCGCCGCTTCCCCCTTCTCGCTTCGCGGAGGGGGACGACGCCTTCGGCTGGGCGCCCCCGCCGCGAGGCGGCTCTTGCTCGGCGTCCCTGAGTTGGGCCGCGCCAGTTTCCAGCGCTCCACTCTTTGACATAGTGTGGTGTGGCCTGGCCGGAAACGACAAGGCCCCGGAGTCCGGGGCCTTGTCTGTGTCTGCGATCGGTGGTGGTGTTGATCAGCGCAGCGACTCGATCAGGTCGATGTACTGCTGCTTGGCGTCGTCGGCCGAGGTGTCCTTGAGCTTTTCCCAGGCGTCCCACTTGGCGCGGCCGACCATGTCGGTGAAGCTGGGCTTCTTGGCCTCGTTGTCGCCTTCGGTGGCCTGCTTGTACAGCGCGTAGAGCTTGAGCAGCGTGGCGTTGTCGGGGCGCTCGCTGATCGAGGTGGAGTTCTTGACGGCGGCCTCGAAGGCGGCATTCAGATCGGACATGGCGGGTCTCCTGGTGGGCGGTTCGTGTAGCGGCACAGTGTAGCCAAAAAAGCAGGAATTTAGAACGACCGTGCTTTTTTCTCCGTCAGCCGCACCGAGACCGGCCATGCCGCCCCCATGCCGTCCCTACGCTGCGCTGCACAGGTGCCCGGCCACGGGCCATCGGTCGGCCCCGCAAGGCGCGGGGGCCGGCGCCTGGCCCCGGGCGCTGCCCGGTTGCAGGATGCGGCCGTGCTCCATCACGACCACGCGGTCGGCGACGGCGAAGGCCTGCTGGCGGTCCTGGGTCGCATAGACGGCCGTACAACCCAGGCTGCGCAGCAGCCGGGGAATTTCCTCGCACAGGCGCTCGCGCAGGTTGCCGTCGAGGCCGGACAGGGGTTCGTCAAGCAGCGCCAGGCGCGGGCGCTCCACCACGGCGCAGGCCAGCGCCGCACGCTGCTGCTGGCCGCCCGACAGGCTGCCGGGAAGGCGCTCGCCCATGCCCTGCAGCCCGACCAGGCCCAGGGTCTGCTGCACCCGCTCGTGGATCTGCGCGCGGGGCAGGCCGCGCATTTCCAGCGCGAAGGCCACGTTGGCCTGCAGGCTCATATGGGGCCAGAGCGCATGGTCCTGGAGCACCATGCCCAGCTCGCGCCGCTCGGGCGGCAGGGACTGCGAGGCGCTGGCCACGCACTGCCCGCCCATCCAGACTTCGCCGCGGCTGGGCTGCTCCAGCCTGGCCAGGATCTTGAGCAGGGTGGTCTTGCCGCAGCCCGAAGGACCCAGCAGGGCCAGCACCTCGCCAGGGGCGATCTGCAGGCTGATGTCCTGGAGCACGGCGCGCTCGCCGTGGATGCGCTTGAGCTGCCGGGCTTGGACGGCCACGCCCTGCGCGGCGGCCGAGGAGGATTCGATGGAGGTCACAGGGACCGCATGCTAGGTGCGGTGTGTGACATGCCAGTGTCGGCCGGCCCCTGCAAGGGCCTCAGCGCGTGGGCTCGCTCAGCCAGCGCTGGGCCAGCTTCACCCAGAACGTGGCGCCCTGCGGGATCAGCTGGTCGTTGAAGTCGTAGCTGGGGTTGTGCAGCGTGCAGGGACCGCCGCCGTGGCCGATGGCGCGGTGGTCGCCGTCGCCATTGGCGATGAAGCAGTAGGCGCCGGGCTTTTCCAGCAGCATGAAGGCGAAGTCCTCGGCGCCCATCGAGGGCTCCTGGGGCAGCACATTGGCCTCGCCCACGACCTCGGCCATGACGCGGCGTGCGAACTCGGCCTCGGGGGCGGAGTTGATGGTGGGCGGGTAGTTGCGCACGAACTCGAACTCGCAGCGCGTGTCATGCGCCGCACAGATGCTCTCGGCCAGGGTCTTCATGCGCCGCTCGATCAGGTCCAGCACCTCCAGCGTGAAGGTGCGCACCGTGCCCTGCAGCTCCACGCTGTCGGGCACCACGTTCGTGGCCTCGCCCGCGTGGACCATGGTCACCGAGACCACGCCCGCCTCGATGGGCTTGACGTTGCGGCTGACGATGGTCTGCAGGCCCAGGATCAGCTGGGCCGCCACGGGCAGCGGGTCGATCACCATGTGCGGCATGGCCGCGTGGCCGCCCTTGCCGCGCACGACGATGCGGAATTCGTTGCTGGACGCCATGGCCGGGCCCGGGCCCACGGCCATGGTGCCGGCCTTCATGCCCGGCCAGTTGTGCATGCCGAACACGGCCTGCATGGGGAACTGGGTGAACAGGCCGTCCTCGACCATCTCGCGCGCCCCGCCGCCGCCCTCTTCGGCCGGCTGGAAGATCAGGTGCACCGTGCCCTCGAAGCTGTCGCGGTGCGCGGCCAGGTACTGCGCGGCGGCCAGCAGCATGGCGACATGGCCGTCATGCCCGCAGGCATGCATTTTTCCGGCGTGGCGGCTGGCGTGCTCGAAGGTGTTGAACTCCTGCATGGGCAGGGCATCCATGTCGGCGCGCAGGCCGACGGCGCGGCCGCTGGCGCCGCCGTCACGGCCGTGGATGGTGCCCACCACGCCCGTGCGGCCCAGGCCGCGGTGCACGGCAATGCCCCATCCCTCCAGTTGCCGGGCCACGAGGTCGGCGGTGCGGATCTCCTCGAAACACAGTTCGGGATGGGCATGTATGTCGCGGCGCAGCGCGGTGATCTCGGGTGCGCGGTCCAGCAGTTCCTGCAGCAAGGCCATGGGGTTCTCCTTCTAGAGCTGCAAGCCTACACCCGGACCTTGCCGTCGCCGGTCAGCATGGACAACTCCACGAAGCGCGGCTTGCCGGACTGCGGCTTGAAGACCAGCGGGAAGCCAGCCACCTGCTGGCCGTGCATGGCGTCGAGCGCGGCCACCAGGCCGTCGCGCGTGGGCTTGCCCGAGGCCGAGGCCTGGCGCAGCGCATCGGCGAACACGCGCGCCGCCAGATAGCCTTCCATGCTGGAATAGTTGGGCGTCAGCTTGCCGCCGCCCTTCTGGATGGCCGCCAGGAAATCGCGCGTGATCTGGCGCGAGGTCTGGAAGGGCGAGGGCACGACCTGGGTGACCACCACGCCTTCGGCATCCTTGCCCAGCGTCTCCGACAGCGCCTGGGCACCCACGAAGGACACGTTGTAGAACTGCCCGCCAAAGCCTGCCTGGCGCGCCGCGCGCACAAAGGCCGCGCTGGCCGAGTAGGTGACGATCTGCACGATCACATCGGCGCCCAGCGGCACCAGCGTCTTGACGGCCGCCGCCACATTGTTCGAGTTGCGCTCCACCGTGGCCGCGCCCACGGGCTCCAGCCCCTTGGCGGCCAGCGCCGCCTTGACACCGGCCAGGCCCGACTCGCCATAGGCATCGTTCTGGTGCAGCACAGCCACCTTCTTCAGGCCCAGGCCCGTGAGGTGGCGCACCATCAGCGCCGTCTCGTCGGCATAGGAGGCGCGCACGTTGAAGACCAGGTGGGCCAGCTGGGGCTGGCGCAGCGCGTCGGCGCCCGTCAGCGGTGCGAACAGGGGCACGCGCGCCTTTTGCAGCAGCGGCAGCGCGGCCATGCTGGTGGAGGTGCCCACGTAGCCGAACAGGGCGAACACGTCGTCGGACAGGAAGCGCTGGGTATTGGCCGCGCAGCGCTCGGGCTCGTAGCCGTCGTCCATCACGCGCAGTTCGATGTTGCGCCGGGCAATGCCCCCCTGCGCGTTGAGCTGTTCGAAGTACAGCTTGGCGCCTTCATGGAAGGGCTGGCCGATCTGCGCTGCAGACCCGGTCAACGGGCAGGACTGGCCCAGCACGATGGTGCCTCCCGCGTCCTGGGCGCGCACTGCGCCGGTCCAGGTGGCGGCAGCAGCCGTGCTGGCTGCGATGAACTGTCTGCGGCTGAACGCCGTCTTGGGTCGGAGCATGAACTTGCCTGTTTTTGTCGCTGGAATCGGCGCCGTTGCTGCGTGCAGCCGGCTGCAAGGGTCCGCATAATAAAGACAAGCGGCGATTGCGGCATGCAAGACCGGCACCGCCCCTTGCCCGTGACGGCCTTTTCCCGTTTTCCCGGCTTTCACGGTTTTTTCGCAAAGTACCCACCCTGTCCGAGACCGCTGCCACCATGTCCTCCGCCACGCCCCCACTCCAGGCCACCTCACAGGTGCTGGGCGCCTGCCCCCATGACTGCCCCGATACCTGCTCGCTGGTGACCACGGTCGAAGACGGCATCGCCAAAAGAGTCCAGGGCAACCCCGACCATCCGCACACGGGCGGCGTGCTCTGCGCCAAGGTCAGCAAATACACCGAGCGCAGCTACCACCCCGAGCGCGTGCTCACCCCGCTGCGCCGCGTGGGCCCCAAGGGCTCCGGGCAGTTCGAGCCCGTGGGCTGGGACGAGGCGCTGGCCGACATCGCCGCCCGGCTGCACGCGCTGGCGGCGCGCGACCCCGAAACCATCCTGCCCTACAGCTACGCAGGAACCATGGGCCTGGTGCAGGGCGAGAGCATGGACCGGCGCTTCTTCCACCAGCTCGGCGCCTCGCTGCTGGACCGCACCATCTGCTCCAGCGCCGGGGGCGAGGCCCTGAACCTGACCTACGGCGGCAAGCTGGGCATGCGCGTGGAGCATTTCACCGAAAGCCGGCTCATCCTCATCTGGGGCAGCAACAGCATCGGCAGCAGCCTGCATTTCTGGCGCTATGCGCTGGAGGCCAAGCGCAACGGCGCACGCCTAGTGTGCATAGACCCGCGCAAGACCGAGACCGCCGACAAATGCCACGAGCACCTGCAGCTGCTGCCCGGCACCGATGCCGCCCTGGCACTGGCCCTGATGCACGAGCTGATCACGCACGGCTGGCTGGACCATGACTACATTGCGCGCCACACGCTGGGCTGGGAGGAACTCAAGGCCCGCGCCCTGCAGTGGCCGCCCGAGCGCGCGGCCCAGGTCTGCGGCCTGCCCGTGGAGCAGATCCGCCAGTTGGCGCGCGACTACGGCACCACCACGCCCGCCGCCATCCGCCTGAACTACGGCGTGCAGCGCGCGCGCGGCGGCGGCAATGCCGTGCGCGCCATCGCCTGCCTGCCGGCCCTGGTGGGCGCCTGGCGCCACCGTGCCGGCGGCCTGCTGCTGTCCGCCTCGGGCGCCCTGCCCGCGCAGCGCGCCCGACTGCAGATGCCGCACCTGCTGGGCGAACGCCGCCCGCGCACCATCAACATGAGCACCATCGGCGACGCCTTGCTGCACGAAGGCGGCAACGGCTTCGGCCCGCGCGTGGACGCCATCGTGGTCTACAACAGCAATCCCGTGGCCGTGGCGCCCGAGTCGGCCAAGGTCGTGGCCGGCTTTGCGCGCGAGAACCTGTTCACCGTGGTGCTCGAGCAGTTCATGACCGACACGGCCGACCTGGCCGACTACGTGCTGCCGGCCACCACGCAGATCGAGCACTGGGACATCCACGGCAGCTACGGCCATACCGACGTGCTGCTCAACCGCCCCGCCATCGCGCCGCTGGGCCAGGCGCGCAGCAACGGCCAGATCTTCCGCGACCTGGCCGCGCACATGGCGCGGCATGACGACACCTTTGCCGCCGCCCATTTCCAGACGGGAGACGAGCAACTGTGCCGCGAAGCCTTCGAGGGGCGCGGCGTGGACTTCAACGAGCTGATGGACAAGGGCTTTGCCACCCTGTCCCTGCCCGAGGCCCCCTTTGCCGAGGGCGGCTTCGCCACGCCCTCGGGCCGCTGCGAATTCACCAGCGCCGAGCTGGCGCGGCGCGGCATGGACCCGCTGCCTGACTACCTGCCCAACTACGAAACCGCCGAAACGGATGCGCGCTACCCGCTGGCCATGATCTCGCCGCCGGCACGCAACTTTCTCAACAGCAGCTTCGTCAACGTCAAGAGCCTGCGCACCATGGAAGGCCGCCCGCTGGTGGAGCTGCACCCCGACGACGCCGCCCCGCGCGGCGTGGCCGAGGGCGACCGCGTGCGCGTCTTCAACGACCGGGGCAGCTACGAATGCCACGCCACCCTCAACGGCCGCGCGCGCCGGGGCGTGGTCAACGGCCTGGGCATCTGGTGGCGCAAGCATGGCGACAACGGCACCAACGTCAACGAGCTCACCCACCAGCGCCTGACCGACCTGGGCCGCGCGCCCAGCTTCTACGACTGCGCGGTGCAGGTGCAGCGGCTGGCCTGAGCCCCGCCCCGGAGACGGGCGATTCCTGCGCAATGGCGTCTGGCGCATCGGCACAATGGACCGCATTGCCACCACCGACAGGAGATGCCCATGCTGCAAACCGCCGTGGTCGCCGTGCGCGACCGTGCCCGGCTGCAGGAAATCGTCGGCGTGCTGCTGCGCTTCGGGCTGGCCGACCTGGTCGACACGCTGGGCCTGGCCCGCTTCGCGCCGCGCGGCAGCCAGCCCCATCCCGAGCATCCGCTGGATGCCAGCCGCCCCGAGCGCCTGCGCATGGCCCTCGAACACCTGGGCCCCAGCTTCGTCAAGCTGGGCCAGATCATGGCCACGCGCTCGGACCTGCTCTCGCCCGAATGGACGGCCGCACTGCAGCAACTGCACAGCCACGCCGCCCCGCTGCCCTGGGAGACGGCCCAGCCGCTGATCGAGCAGTCGCTGGGCCTGCCCGTGGAGCAGGTGTTCACGCATTTCGATCCCGTGCCGCTGGCCTCGGCCTCCATGGCCCAGGTGTACCGCGCGCGGCTGCCTGCGGCCGAAGACCGGGATGACCGGGATGACCGGGATGACAGGGAAGACCAGAAAGACGGCAGCGGCAGCGACAGCACCCCTGCGGCCAGCGCTGCCGACATCGAAGTCGTGGTCAAGGTCCAGCGCCCCGGCCTGCGCCCCCAGATCGAGGCCGACCTGCGCCTGCTCGAGCACCTGGCGCTGTTGGCCCAGGAACAATGGCCGCAGCTGGCACGCTACCGCCCGCGAGAAGTCACGCGCCAGCTGGGCCAGGCGCTGCGCGAGGAACTGGATTTCACCGTCGAAGCCCACAATGGCGACGCCGTGGCGCGGCACTTCGCGGCCCAGCCCGAGATCGTCGTGCCGGCCATCCACTGGGCATTGAGCGGGCCGCGCCTGCTGGTGCAGGACTTCGTGCCGGGCGTGCCGGCCTCGGCCGTGGGTGCGGACCCCGCGCTGGACGGCCCGCTGCTGGCGCGCCGTGGCGCCTGCGCGTTTTTGCAGATGGTGCTGCGCGACGGCCTGTTCCACGCCGACCCGCACCCCGGCAACCTGCTGGCCCTGCCCGGCAACCGCGTGGGCTTCATCGACTTCGGCATGGTCGGGCGGCTGTCGCCCCAGCGCCGCCGCCAGGTGCTGGGCCTGATGCGCGCCCTGGTCGAGGGCCAGGGCCGCAGCCTCTCGGGCGTGCTGCTGGAATGGGCTGCCGAAAGCGAAATGCCCGGCCGCGCCCCGCCCTCGGCCGCACGCATCGAGGCCGCCGTGGACCGCTTCGTGACCCGCCATGGCCCCGGCGCCAGCAACGGCCGCCTGGTGATGTCCCGCGCGCTGCAGGACTTCATGGCCCTGGCCCGCGAAACCGGCGTGGCCCTGCCCGCCGACATGGCGCTGCTGCTCAAGGCCCTGATCACGGCCGACCAGGTGCTGCTGCAGCTGGACCCGCAATTCGACGTGGTGCAGACGGCCACGCCCCTGGTCAAGGCCCAGCTGCTGCAGCGCTACTCCCTGCGCAGCCTCGCGCGCCAGCGCCGCGCCGCCATGGCGCAGTGGCTGGAACTGGCCGACGACGCGCCGCACACCCTGCGGCTGGTGATGCAAAGACTGCGCTCGGGCCGACTGCAGGCCGACCTGGACATACGCCACATCGACCGGCTTTCACTGGCACTGGAACGCGCCGCCACCCGCCTGGCCCTGGCCGTGGTCTCCGGCGCCTTCATCCTGGGCCTGGCCCCCGGCCTGCTGACCATGGGCCCGCGCCTGTGGGGCATCCCCCTCTTCGCCGCCCTGGGCGTGGCCGGCGCCGCCGCCAGCCTGGCCGTTCTTTTCACCACCATGCGCAGGCAGAAGGCGCTGGATTGATGGCTGGATTGGCGATGAGCAACGCCCAAAGGTACCGCCAGCACACCAGCGCCCAAACCCGCCACGGCCCAACCCAGAGACACCGAGGAAGGGCCTACGCCGGCCGCGCCGCCCCGCACCGAGGGTGTCGCCGGCTGCCCGTACGCCCCCTCCGCGAAGCGAGAAGGGGCGACGTGCAACGGGAAGGCGCGCAGCGCCTCAGGGGGTCAGTCCAGCTTCACGCCCGCGCTCTTGATGATGGCGCCCCAGCGCTTGGATTCCGCGCGCGACATGGCCAGGAACTGCTCGGGCGTGCCGGGCAGCGCCTCCATGCCGAAGTCCTGCATGCGCTTGACCACAGCGGGGTTGGCCAGCGCCTTGTTGAGTTCGGCGTTCAGGCGCTGCACCACGGCGGGGGGCATCTTGGCCGGGCCCAGGATGCCCTGGAAGGCATAGACCTCGGTGTCGGGCACGCCGACCTCGGCCAGCGTGGGCAGCTCGGGCAGGCTGGGCACGCGCTTGCCCGTGCCGATGGCCAGGGCGCGCACCTTGCCCGACTGGATCACGGGCAGGCCAGAGGCCAGGTCCAGGAACATGCAGGGCACCTGGCCGCCCATCACGTCGGCCAGCGCAGGCGCCGCGCCGCGATAGGGGATGTGCGTCAGGAAGGTGCCCGTGCGGTTCTTGAACATCTCCATGGCCAGGTGGTGGGGCGAGCCGTTGCCGGGCGAGGCGTAGTTGACCTGGCCCGGATGCGCCTTCACGTAGGCCAGGAATTCCTTGAAGGTCTTGGCCTCGAAGTTCGGGTTCACCACCAGCGCCATCGGGAAGCGGCTGATGCCGCCGATGTAGGTGAAGTCCTTTTCGGGGTTGAAGGACAGCTTGCTGAACAGGTGCTCGTTGTAGGCCAGCACGGCGTTGTCGGCCGACATGATGGTGTAGCCGTCGGGCTTGGCCGTGGCCACGATCTGGGCGCCGATGTTGGTGGAGGCGCCGGGGCGGTTGTCCACCACGATGGTCTGGTTCAGCGTCTGGCGCATGGCCTCGGCCACGGTGCGCGCCAGCACGTCGGTGCCGCCGCCGGGCGGATAGGGCACGACCCAGCGGATGTTGCTCGCGGGCCAGTCCTGCGCCTGTGCAAAAGGCGCGGCCATGCCGGCGGATGAGGCCGCCACGGCGGCCAGGAATTGTCTACGGTCCATTGTTGTCTCCTGTGGGATGGGTGTGGATGGGTCCTGGCCGCGCCCTGTAGCTCTTGTTCATGGAGGCGGCGGCCGTGTGTTTCAGGGCGGGCTGGCTTCGGGGAACTCCACGCGCTGCACCTTGAAGCCCTGGGCCGCCAGCAGCGCCGGCAGGCCGCGCGTGCCCACCATGTGCAGGGCGCCCACGGCGGCGAACACGCTGCGGCCGGAGCGGATCTGCCGCGCCACTTCGCGCGCCAGGCCGGGGTTGCGGCCATAGACCATGCGGTCGTAGTCGGCGCGCTCGGCGGCATTGGCCATGCAGTCGCACCAGTCGGGCAGGCTCTCCAGCAGGTGGATGCGGCCATCGGCCCAGACGCGTGCGATCAGGCCCAGCTTCTGGGAGGCGATGCCGCTTTCCAGCTGGCGCAGGCCGGACTCCACCGTCTCGGCCACGCGCGCGGGGTCGTCCGAGACCAGTTCGCGCAGTTGCAGCTCGGGCGTCTCCAGCGACAGCACGGGCTTGCCCAGGGCCAGCGCCACGCCGGCCAGCGAGAAATCGATGCCATAGGACGCGTCCAGCCCCTCGCTGCGGCCGGCCAGCGACAACAGGGAGATCACCTGGGCGTCGGGGCGCAGCAGGGCCAGCTCGGGGCCGGCGCAGGCCAGGCGCCTTTGCTCCTCAAGCCGGCGCTGGAGATCGCCGCGCAGCGGCGGCGCATCGGGCCGCGCCTGCATGCCTGCGAACAAGACCCTCATGACCTCGGGATCGAGGATGTTCAGCTCCAGCGCCAGGCTGTCGGAGGCGCGCAGCGCGTCCGCCACCGTGGGGCCGGGCACGCTCCAGTCGAGCTTGGCCGCGTGCATGGTCCCGTAGAGCCAGCTGGTGCGGCCCCGGTGCTCGATGCGCCACAGCAGCCCGCGGTCCTGCGCCTTGCGCTGCATGGCGCGGATCTCGTCCGGGCCGGGCATGCGCGCCTCGGGCGGGCAGGTGACGGGGTCCGCGGCCGGGGGCGCCGCGAATGCCCCCGCCAGCGGCGACAGCGCCAGCGCGGCCAGGCCGGCGCGCAGCGACCTGCCCGCCAGGCGCCACCAGGGTGCGCAGACGCGGCTCATTCGGCAGGCTCGACGATGTTCTGGTCGATGGCGCCGAAGATGCTCTGGCCGTCCTTGCCCTTCATCTCGATGCGGATGGTGTCGCCAAAGCGCATGAACTCGGTCTTGGGCGCGCCGTCCTGGATGGTCTCTATGCAGCGCTTCTCCGCAATGCAGCTGTAGCCCTTGGGCCACTCCATGCGCCGGTTCTTGCCCTTGCCGCTTTCCACGCCCTTGTTGCTCACGGTGCCGCTGCCCACGATGGAGCCGGCGCGCACATTGCGCGTCTTGCAGATATGGGCGATGAGCTGGCCGAAGTGAAAGCTCATGTCCTCGCCCGCATCGCACATGCCGACCTTGCGGCCGTTCCAGGTGGACTGCAGCGTCAGGTGCAGGCGGCCGCCCTTCCAGGCGTCGCCCAGCTCGTCCAGCGTCACGGCCACGGGGCTGAAGGAGGTGGCAGGCTTGGACTGGAAGAAGCCGAAGCCCTTGGACAGCTCATTGGGGATCAGGTTGCGCAGGCTCACGTCGTTGGCCAGCATGACCAGGCGCACGCCGCCCAGCGCTCGCTCGGGCGTGGCGCCCATGGGCACGTCGGCGGTGATGACGGCGATCTCGGCCTCGAAGTCGATGCCCATGGACTCGCTGGGCACCACCACATCGTCGCAGGGGCCCAGGAAATCGTCGCTGCCGCCCTGGTACATCAGCGGGTCGGTGTAGAAATTGGCGGGCACCTCGGCGCCGCGCGCCTGGCGCACCAGCTCCACATGGTTGATGTAGGCCGAGCCATCGGCCCATTGGTAGGCGCGCGGCAGCGGCGCCATGCACTGGCGCGGATCGAAGGCAAAGGCATGGACCGCCTTGCCGCTGTTGAGCAGGTGGTACAGGTCCTGCAGCTGGGGCGCCATGTAGCTCCAGTCGTCGAGCACCTGCTGCAGGCGGCTCGCTATGCCGGTCGCATAATGGGCCTGACTCAGGTCGCGTGACACCACGACCAGTTGCCCGTCCCGCGATCCGTCCTTGTATGTGGCAAGTTTCATGCTGCTCCCCCGTGCCGCCGCCGCGCGCCACGGCATCCGGGCAGCGGCCTGGATACCCATGGCGACGCAGCCACGAATTACGATAAGTTAAATTGATTTAACTAAACAAAACCAAATTCTATTGCAATGGACAAGGAACGCGCAGGGATTCAATCGGTCGAGGTCGGTTTTACATTGCTGGAGGCGCTGACGCGCGCCCGGGGCCCGCAGATGCTCAAGGACCTGGCGTCCGACGCCGGCATGAGCGCCGCCAAGGCCCACCGCTACCTCGTGAGCTTCCAGCGCATCGGACTGGTCACCCAGGACGCGCGCACCTCCCGCTACGACCTGGGCCCGGCCTCGCTCAAGCTGGGCCTGGCCTCGCTGGCGCGGCTGGACCCCGTGCGGCTGGCGCGCGAACGCATGCCCGCACTCATGGAGCGCATCCACCACACGGCGGCCATCGCCGTCTGGGGCAACCACGGGCCGACCATCGTGCACTGGGAGGAAAGCGCCCAGTCGGTCACCGCCAACCTGCGCCTGGGCGACGTCATGCCCATGCTGGCCTCAGCCACCGGGCGCTGCTTCGCAGCCTGGCTGCCGCGCGAGGTCACGGCCCCGCTGCTGGAGCCCGAAGTGGACAAGGCCCGCCGCATCCAGCGCAAGGACCTGCCGCTCACGCCCGAGGCCATAGACGCCATGCTGGCCGAGGTGCGCGAGCGCGGCACCGCCCGCGTGGTCGATACCGTGCTGCCCGGCATCGTGGCCTTTTGCACGCCGGTCTTCGACTCCTCGGGCCATATCGTGCTGGGCCTGACCACGCTGGGCTCGATTGCCACTTTCGACCCCGAATACGGCGGCGCCATCGACGCGCCCCTGCGCGAGGCCTGCCTCCAGCTGTCCCAGGACCTGGGCTGGAATGCCTGAAATGCACCTGCGCCAGCGCGCCCTGCCTGCCCTCACCGCCGTGGTGCTGGGCGTGCACGCCCTGGCCCTGCTGGGCCTGCCGCTGTGGAGCCAGGTATCGGCGCCGCACACCGAGGTGGCAGCCATGCAGACGCGGGCGCTGTCCCTGCCCGAGCCACCCGCCCCCCCGCCTGCAGCGCCCGTACCCGCACCGAAGGCGCCTGCGCCCAAGCCGCAGCAGCCTCGCCCCAAGGTCCAGCGCCCGACACCCGCCGCACCCGCGCCCACGCCCGAACCGCTGGACACGCCCATCCGCGAAACCGTCGAACCCTTGCCGATGGCCGCAGCACCGGAGCCTGCCGCATCGGACGCATCGGACGCATCGGAAACCGCCGCTGCCGGCAGCGGGCCAACCCCGGCCACGCCGCCGGCGCCGCCTGCTCCCAAGCCCGAACCCGAAACACCGCCCACGCCCTCGGCCGGCCCGGCCCAGGGCATGGCCATCACCTCGCCCGACGGCACGCCGCTGGCCTCCGACGCCCCCGTCCCCGTGCAACTGCCCGATCCCGCGCGGCTGTCGTTCGCCGTCACCGGCCAGGCCAAGCGCTTCAACTACTCGGCCAGTGCCGAGCTGGTCTGGCGCCATGCCAACGGCCAGTACCAGGCCAGCCAGGAAGTCAGCCTGTTCCTGCTGGGCTCGCGCTCGCAGACCAGTGAAGGCCGCATCACGGACAGGGGCCTGGAGCCCAGCCGCTTCAACGACAAGGCACGCAAGGAGCAATCGGCGCAGCTGGCGTTCGACCAGAACCTGGCGCACTTCAGCACGGGCGCGCCCGATGCCGCCATCGCGCCCGGCGCGCAGGACCGGCTCAGCGTGTTCCTGCAACTGTCGGCCCTGCTGGCGGCGGCGCCGCAGCGCTACCCGGCGGGCACGCAGATCAGCTTCATCACCGTCAGCGCACGGCGCGCCGACCGCTGGACCTTCCGCGTGGGTGAGACCGAGACGCTGGACCTTCCCTCGGGCAGCACGCAGGCGCTGCGGCTGGACAAGATCGCGGCGGCCGGCGATGACCAGCAGGCCTCGCTGTGGCTGGCGCCGTCCATGCAATACCTGCCCGTGCGCATCCGGCTGGCGCAGGACAACGGCGACTTCGCCGACCTGCAGCTCAAGGGCCGCCAGGCACCCTGATCGCGGGTAGGCCGCCACTTGCAGGCGCCGCTGCCGCCCGCCTACCACAGCGCGGCCTGCGTCGCACGCCGCCGCGCATGCCAATCCGTGGAATACTGCATGCAAGTGCCTGTGATAGATCGGGACCCCCACGGTTCTTGAAATCCGGCGCTTCGCAGCCATGTAGGCTGTGCGACGCCCGGCAACGGGCCAGAAAGGGAACACCATGCAAATGCTTTACGACTCCGAATCTTTTGTGGTGCTCCATCTGCGTCCCGACATGGATCCGGATGCAACGGCTGGCAATGAGGCAGTCGATCCCGCCCGCCAACTGCCACGCCACGGCTTCGAGATCGTGGACAAGCGCTCGGGCAAGGAGGTCTACCTGGACGGTTCCTGGGCCGAGATGTTCCAAAAGCAGATCATTGCCTGGCAGCTCGACGCCCCCACCGAGGAAGAGGTGGAAGACGCGCTGGATCGCTACGCCGGCCTGGCCCAGCAGCCCGTCGTGGTCCACTGACAGCACACAGCGCACGGCCCCCCTGAAGGGGCTGCGTGCCAAGCCCGCCGCAGGTTCTCTGCGGCGGGCTTTTTCTTTGGGCGCGGCCATTGCGCGGACCCTGGTGCTTTCACCGATCCGCAGCCTGCGCCTCCTGCCTAGAATCCTGAGCGCAGGTTCAAGATTTGAAGACCATCTGTGAGATGGTCTTGTCACGCCTGTGTGGTGTGCGCCGGCCTCTTGCAGACAACCAGGAGGCAGCGATGCAAACCACAGGCCACAGCATTCGTGGCGTTCAGGATGTCATCTCGTACATCGACGCACGCCAGGGCATTTCAGGCCGCGCCGGCACCATCTGGTGGCTGGCACTCGGCGGCCTTTTCCTCGACGCCTTTTCCAACTCCGCGCTCAGCGTGGGCCTGGGGCCCATGACGCGCGACCAGCAGCTCACGCCGGCCGAGGTGGCCTGGATGACGTCGCTGGCCTCCTGGGTGTCCATCGCCTTCAACCCCATCGGCGGCTGGATGGCCGACCGCTGGGGCCGCATGCGCCCCCTGGTCATCGCCAAGGTGCTGGCCGTGGCCGGTGCGCTGCTGGTCAGCATGGCGCCCGACTACGCCACCATCCTTTTCGGCCGCTTCTTCGTGGGCGCGGCCTATGGCATCGACTTCGCCATCGCCATGGCGGTGCTGGCCGAGTTCACGCCCGCACGCCTCAAGAGCCGGCTCAATGTCTGGCAGGGCATGTGGTACATGGCCGTGTGCAGCAACCTGGTGCTGGCGCTGTGGTTCCACTCCTGGGACGTGGGCGATTCGCTGTGGCGCTACTCGGTCGCGGCCACCGCCGTGTTCGGCGTGTTCATCCTGGGCCTGCAGGCCGCGCTGCTGGTGGAAAGCCCGACCTGGCTGGCACGCAAGGAGCGGCTTGACGACGCGGCCCGCGCCATGACGCGCATCTATGGCCAGACCTTCATGGCAGCGCCCCTTGCCGAGCGCCTGCCCGTGCTCAACCCGGCCCGGCGCGGCCTGGCCAATGTGCTGCTGATCTTTCGCGGCATCTACCTGCCGCGCACGCTGCTGGCGGCCACGGTGCAGATAGGCCAGTCCATCCAGTACTTTGCCGTGGGCTGGTACCTGCCGCTGATCAGCGCCTCGCTGTTCGGCAAGGATTTCCGCGAGGCCACGCTGGGCGCGCTGGTGTTCAACGTGTTCGGCATCGTCGGCGGCTTCCTGTCGCCCGTCATCGGGCGCCGGCTGGGCCTGCGGCGGGCCTCGGCCTTCGGCTTTGCGCTGGTGTTCCTGATGCTGCTGGTGCTGGGCCTGTTCAACGGCCGCATGCCCATCTGGCTGGCCGTGGCCGTGCCCTCGCTGTTCATCCTCTTTCACTCGGGCGGGCCCGGCGCCAACGGCAAGAGCCTGTCCACGCTGTCGTTCCGCAGCGAGCTGCGCGCGGGCGCCAATGGCGTGATCGGTGCGCTGGGCGCCATGGGCGCGGCGCTGGGGCTGCTGGTGTTCCCGCTGTTCCGCCAGCAGTACGGGCTGGAGAACACCTTCCTCATCCTGTCCGTGGTGCCGCTGCTGGCCAGCATCGTCTGCTTTTCCATCCGCTGGGACCCCACGCGCACCACCGTGAACCCCGACGACGAGCCCGGCGCGCCCCAGTTCGCGGACGACGCCGCCCTGCCCGCCAAGATCGCTCAAACCACCGCCTGAAAGAGACCACCCCATGCACCATGAAGCCGTGATCCTTTGCATAGACGAAGGCACCTCGGGCACGCGCGCCGCCGTCGTGGGGCGCGACGGGCAGGTGTCCGCCCAGGACTATCTGCCGCTGGAAATCCATTGCCCGCGCCCCGGCGTGGTCGAGCAGGACGCCGACCTGCTGCTGGAGCGCACGCTGGACGTGTGCCGCCGCGCCATTGCCCGCGCCCAGGGCTGCGGCCAGCAGATCGTGGCCCTGGCCATTGCCAACCAGCGCTGCTCGGCCGTGCTCTGGGACACGGCCACGGGCCGGTCGCTGGCCCCCATCATGGTCTGGCAGGACTCGCGCCACCGCGACGAACTGGCCCTGCTGGCCGGCGACTGGGATGCCTGGCTGATCCGCCACGCGGGCCGGCCCGTGGGCGTGCGTTCGCCCTACCTGTGGGCCGCGCGCAAGCTGCGTGAGGATGCTGCCGTGGCCCGTGCCTGGCAGCAGCGCCGCCTGGCCTTCGGCACCATCGACTCCTGGCTGCTGTGGCATCTGTCGGATGCGCGCGCCGTGGTCACCACGCCCACCAATGTGACCTCGGGCAACGCCTATGCGCTGGGCGATCACCGCTACCTGCAGGACTGGCTGGACGCGCTGGAGTTTCCCGCCGAGCTGCTGCCCCGCCTGTGCGAGGACGTGCAGGACTTCGGCCGCACGCGCACCGAGCTGCTGGGCCTGGCCGTGCCCATCCTGGCCTGCGCGGGCGACCAGCATGCGGCCGCCGTGGGCCTGGGCTGCCTGGAGCGGGGCCAGGCGCTGTGCGTGCATGGCACGGGCAGCTTCGTCGATGTGCTCACGGGAACAAAGCTGCCCGCGCATGACGCGGCCCATGAAAGCTCGCTGACCATGACCGCGCGGCGCATGGGCGGTGTCTCGCGCTATGCCATCGAGACCTATGTGCCCACCACCGGCTCGGCGCTCAACTGGATCTGCGAGAAGCTGCAGTGGTTCGACAACCCGCAGCAGATCAGCACCCTGGCCCGTGAGGCCGAGACGCCGGCCGACCTGGTCTTCATCCCCGCGCTCACGGGCCTGCGCCTGCCGGCCATGGAGCCGGGGGCGCGGGCCTCGATCTCGGGCGTGTCCATGGCCACCTCGCGGCCGCAGTTGGCGCGCTCCATCCTCGAAGGCATTGCGCATTCCGTGGCCTCCTGCGTGCAGGCGGACGAGGCGGCCTCGGGCACCGAGGTGGGCGAGCTGCTGGTGGGCGGTGGCCTGTCGGGCAGCGATGCGCTGCTGCAGATCCAGGCCGACCTGGGCGGCCTGCCCGTGCGCCGCCTGGCCGATACCGACAAGGCCAGCCTGCGCGGCATCGCCTTCATGGCCGGCAGCGCAGGCCTGCTGTGGGACGGGCTGGAGCAGGCCTGCGCCACGCTGCGCACCGAAGCGGTCTTCACCCCGCGCATGGCGGCCGACGAGCGCGGCGAGCGCCGCCGCATCTGGCGCGCCCGCGTGGGCGACGAACTGGCCCGCGCCCGGGCCCCCGGCCGCAGCGCCGCCCTGGAGGGCTGCGCATGATGCAATGGCCCTTTGGCAAGGAACGCAGGGATAGCGCCGCACTGACCCAGACCGCGCCGCTGCAGCTGCAGCGCGCGGACCAGCTCGCGCGGCTGGGTGACGAGGCCTTCGACCTGCTGGTCATCGGTGGCGGCATCACCGGCGCCTATGCGGCGCTGGACGCCAGCCTGCGCGGCCTGCGCGTGGCCCTGGTGGAGAAGGACGACTTCGCCTCGGGCACCTCGTCCAAGTCCTCCAAGATGGTGCACGGCGGCCTGCGCTACATCGAGCAGGGCAACCTGGGGCTGGTGCGGCACTCGCTGCTGGAGCGCCAGCGCCTGCGCCGCAATGCGCGGCACCTGGTGCAGCGCCTGCCCTTCCTGTTTCCCGTGATGGAGCGCGACGGCGTCTTCGACGCCCGCCTGGCCAAGGCCTTCGGCAGCCTGCTGTGGACCTATGACCTGGCCGGCGGCTGGCGCGAAGGCATCCTGCACCGCAAGCTCGGCAAGGCCGAGGTGCTGTCGCACTGCCCGAGCTTTCGCGAAGAGCAGCTCCTGGGCGGCTACATGTACTTCGACGCGCGCGTGGACGATGCGCGGCTCACGCTGGCCGTGGCGCGCACCGCGGCCTTCCATGGCGCGGCCGTGCTCAACCACTGCCAGGCCACCGCCGTCACGCGCAACGCCCACGGCCGCGTGGATGGCGCCATCGTCCAGGCCGATGGCCGCGAGATCACGGTGCGCGCGCGCAGCGTGGTCATGGCCACGGGCGTGTGGCTGCGCGACTGGGATGGCCGCAAGCCCGGCCAGGAACCCCGGCTGCATGTGCGCCCCGCCAAGGGCGTGCACGTGGCCATTCCCTGGCTGCGCATACGCAACGACTGCACCGTCACCATTCCCGTGCCGGGCCGCAGCCGGCGCGCCACCATCACGCGCTGGGGCGATGTCTCCTACCTGGGCACCACCGACGAGGACTACGCAGGTGGCCTGGACGATGTGCACTGCACGCGCACCGAGCTGGACTTCCTGCTCGAAGGCGCCCGATCGGCGCTCAAGGTGGACCTGTCGCCCGAGGATGTGGTCGGCTCCATCGCCGGCTGCCGCCCCCTGGTCGGCCCGCCCGGCGGCAAGACCGTGGAGATGAAGCGCAACCACGAAATCCATGTGGCGGCCGACGGCCTGGTCACCATCGTGGGCGGCAAGCTCACCACCTCGCGCCACATGGCCGAGCAGACCGTGGACGCCGTGGAAAAACTGCTGGGCCGGCGCACGCGCTGCACCACCACCTCGGCCTTTGTGCTGGGCGCGGCTGGCTACGACGCCCAGGCCATCACGGCCACGGGCGGCCTGTCGGCCCACCTGGGCGAGCGCTACGGCACGGAGGCGCGCTTCGTCAGCGACCTGCTGGCCGTGCGGCCCGAACTGGCCCGGCCCATCGTGCAGGGACTGCCCCATACCGAGGCCGAAGTCCTCTACGCCGTGCGCCACGAAATGGCGGCCAGCGTGGACGACGTGCTCTCGCGCCGCCTGCGCGCCCGCCTCATGGCGCGCGATGCCTCGGCCCACGCCGCGCAGCGCGTGGGCGACATCCTGGCCGATGAACTGGGACTGACACCCGCGCAGGTCGCGCAACAGGTCCACGACTACCGCCGCGCCGTGGAGCGCGAAAAACAGATTTTGATGGGAGACATCCAATGCTGAGCAAAGACGCAATCGCCCGCGGCTACAACCGCCGCAAATACGTGGTGGGCGCCCCCACGACACCGGGCTGGGCGGCGCAGGCCGCACCCGCAGCCGACCGCCCTGCCTCCGAAGGTCCTGCCTGCGGCCTGCAGCACGAACCCGTGGCCGTGCCCGAGGCCGCGCTCGCCGAGCTTCGCGCCGCCTGCGACCGCGTGCAGACCGAGCGCGCCGACATCGTTGCCGGCACGCGCGACTGGTGGGCGCGCACCATGGTGGCCGAGACCTCGGGCCACCCGGCCACGCCGCAGGCCGTCATCGCCCATGCATCCACCGTGGAGCAGGTGCAGGCCGTGATGCGCATTGCCGACGCGCACGCCATTCCCGTCACCGTTTCGGCCGGGCGCAGCAACGTCACGGGCGCGGCCCTGCCCCTGCGCGGCGGCATCGTGCTGGACCTGTGCGAACTCAATCGCTTCATCGCCATGGACGAGCAAAGCCAGATCGTCGAGGTCGAGGCCGGCATGTTCGGCGACGTGTTCGAGGAAACCATCCAGCGCCGCCACGGCATGACCATGGGCCACTGGCCCTCGTCCTTCGGCATCAGCACCGTGGGCGGCTGGGTGGCCTGCCGGGGCGCGGGCCAGCTGTCCACGCGCTACGGAAAGATCGAGGACATGGTCCACGGCATGGACGTGGTGCTGGCCGACGGCCGCCTCGTCACCGTGGGTGGCTACGCGCGCGCGGCCATCGGGCCGGACCTGCAGCAGCTGTTCATCGGCTCGGAAGGCACGCTGGGCGTGATCGTGCGCATCCGCTTCAAGCTGCACCGCCTGCCCGACCACGGCCGCGCCATCGCCTATGGCTTCGCCAGCTTTGCCCAGGGCCTGGAGGCCTGCCGACAGATCCTGCAGCAAGGCGCCAACCCCGCCGCGCTGCGGCTGTATGACGCGCTGGAAAGCGGCGTGCAATTCGGCCGCAGCGACCTCAACGTGCTGCTGATCGCCGACGAAGGCGCGCCCGAGATCGTCGATGCCGTCATGGCCATCTGCGAACGTGTGTGTGCACCCTTGGGTGAACGGCTGGACGGCGCCGCCACCCTGGAGCGCTGGCTGGACACGCGCTACCTGACCGGCAAAAGCGCCGAGGGCTTCAAGAAAGGCCCGGGCTTCGTCGCCGACACGCTGGAGATGTGCGGCCCCTGGAAAGACCTGCCGGCCATCTACGAGGAAGTGGTCGCCGCCCTGCAGGCCATCCCCGGCACCCTGGCCGGCTCGGCCCACCAGTCGCATGCCTATGTGGATGGCGCCTGCCTGTACTTTTCGCTGCGCGGCGAGGTGGCCGTGGACCAGCGTGCCCAGTGGTACCGCGCGGCCTGGGACGCGGCCAACGCCGTGCTGCTGCGCCACGGCGCCACGCTCAGCCACCACCACGGCGTGGGCCTGCTGCGCGCGCCCTACATGCGGCAGTCGCTGGGCCCGGCCTTTGCCCTGCTGGAGGCCACCAAGCGCATGCTGGACCCCAAGAACCTGCTCAACCCCGGCAAGCTGGGGCTGGACCTCTGACATGGGCCGCCCGGACAACTCCCTGGGCGCGCGGCTGGCGCGCCGCCCCGTCATCGCAACCCTGTACGGAGCCGAGCAGATGGACGCGCTGCTGGCCAGCCAGGCCGAAGTCGCCATCGTCGCCAACATCGAACTGCGCCGCCTGCGCTCGGTGATCTCCACCATCACCGGGGCGGGCAAGATCGCCATCGTCAACATCGACAGCTGCGACGGCATCTCGCCCGACAAGGGCGGCGTGGACTACCTTGTGGACCTGGGCGCCAGCAGCCTGCTGTCCACGCGCGTGGCCACCATCCAGCGCGCCAACAAGGCCGGGCTGCTGACCATGCAAAAGGTCTTCGTCACCGACCGCTCCACCTGGCCGCGCAGCATCAAGGCCGTGGAGCAGAGCGACCCCAACCTCGTGCAGATCATGCCCGCCCCCATGCTGGCCCACATCACCGAGGCCGAGCGCCGCATCCTGCCGCCCCTGGTGGCCTCGGGCTTCGTCTGCAGCCAGGAGCAGGTCCAGCAGGCGCTGGCCGGGGGGGCGATTGCGGTATCTACCAGCGACAGTGGGCTGTGGTGAGGTGGGCCCTAGGCCGTGCGCGACGCGGCCGGCCCGCGCGCCTCCACCCAGCGGAACAGCGGCGCCACCAGCAGCAGCACGACGATCAGCCGGCAGACCTGGAAGGCCGTGACCACGGGCACGCCCAGCTGCAGCACCTTGGCGGTGATGGCCATCTCGGTGATGCCGCCCGGCGAGGTGCCCAGCAGCAGCGTGACCCAGGGCAGGTCCACGGCCAGGTGCAGCAGCCAGGCAAAGCCCGCGCAGATCGCCATGAGCCCCACGGTGCCCACGGCCACGGAGCCCAGCCAGCGCGGCGCGGTGTGCAGGAATTCGCGCTTGAAGCGCACGCCCAGGCTGATGCCGATCACCAGCTGCGCCGCATTGACCAGGGCCTGGGGCACGGCCGACAGTTCCTGGCCGCACATGGTAAGCAGCATGGACACCAGCAGCGCGCCCAGGAACCAGGGGTTGGCCCGCTTGAGCCGGTCCATGGCCCAGGCGCCCAGGCCCGTGAGCACGGCCAGCAGCGCCAGCCCCGGCCATTCGACGATGCGGATGCTGGGCGGCGTCAGCCCCTCCAGCCCGTGCAGGCCGCTCCACTGCAGCGCGAACGGAATGCTCACGGTGACGATGACCAGGCGCAGGCTGTGGCTGGCCGCCACCAGGTCGGTGCGCGCGTTCTCGCGCTCGGCCAGCAGCGTCATCTCCGACGCCGCGCCAATGGCGCCCGCGAAATAGGTGGTGGCGCGCATCTCGCCAGCCGGTATCTGCGGCATGCGCGGCGCATGCACGCGGTACAGCCAGGCGCCGAAGCCCCAGCCCAGCAGCAGCGCCCAGACGATGGCCACGGCAATCGCCCACCACAGCCCCGCGATCAACTGCACCACGGCCGGCGTGAAATACAGGCCCAGCGAGGCGCCGATGATCCACTGCCCGCCGTTGCGCAGCCGGCCCGCACTGGCCGTGGGCGCGCCCAGGATGGAGGCCAGCGAAGTGGCGATCAGCGGCCCCAGCATCCAGGGCAGCGGCGTGCGCAGCCACAGGCACAGCTGGGCGGCGGCAAAGGCGCCCAGCAGGGTCAGTGCGATGCGAAGCAGGAAAATGTGGCGGCGCTCGGGCATGGCAGGCGAGGCGGGGCAGGTTCAAAGCCTGCGAGTATCGCCGCGCCGGCTCCCGCGCGCTGCCGGCGGCGCTATCTCCGTGACAGGTCCGCGCCGCGCCGCACGGCCATCTCACGGCCCATGGCCGCCTGCGTTGCCTCTGGCAGCAGGCCGCGCGCCTGGGGGTAGGCCAGCCGCTCTTCATTCTCGACATGGCTGGCATAGCAGGCCGCGAAGCGTTCGAACACCGCCTCGTCAGCCGCGCCAAAGCCCTGGGACCGCCCCTCGGCCATGTCCAGCAGCGGCTGGCGCGCCAGCGCCCAGTCGGCGCTCATCAGGCCATGCTCGCGCTGCAGGCGCTGCACCAGGGCCACGGTCTGCGCATCGCCCTGCTCCAGCAGCGGCGGGAAGACATGCAACTCTTCGTCCTCATGGTGCAGCGGCGCCGCCTGATCGAAGTAGCGCAGGATGTCGCGCGCCGCCTGGCGTGCGCTGTCGTCGCAACCTTTGGTCCGGAGATGCACGCGCAGCCGGTCCAGCAGCGCCAGCATGCGCAGAACGCGCTCGTGGCAGGCTTCGAGCATCTCGAAGGGCTGGTCGAAGCCCGTGCCGGGCGCGCGCCAGCCGGGCACGGCATCGCCCTGCGGGCGTGGGGCCACGGCAACTTTCACCCGCAACTCCCCAGATGGCCGCAGGCCGTGCAGTACTCGCAGCCGTCCTTGCGGATCACGGCATGGGCGCCGCATTCCTCGCATTTGCGGCCGGCCATGACCATGGGGTCGGTGGCAAGAGCTTCGGGCTCGGGCAGCGGCGATGGGGCGGGCGGTGCGCCGCTGCCGCGCCGGGCCAGGATGTTCTGCACCGCATAGGCGATGGCGGCCACCTCGGAGTCGTGCCACATGGGCACGCGCGTGCCGTCGTCGCGCTGGTGGGTGCCCAGGCGCACGGGGCCCCGGTCCCAGGCCACCTTGCGCATGTCGCTGAGGGCGCGCTCCAGGAAGCCGCCGCGCGCGGCCAGTGACAGCAGGCGCATGCTGGAGGTCACCCATTGCTGGGATTCGCCGCTCTGGCCCACGGGCATGAAGAATTCGATGGCGCGGTCCACCGTGCGGCCATCGGGCAGGACCACGGGCAGGAAGGAGACGACCAGGTACAGGCGCTTGGGGCCCTGCTGGGTCCAGTACTCGATCTTCTCGGCCACGGCATCCAGCGCGCCCTGGGGGCGGCTTTCTATCACGGTGCGCAGCGGGTCGGGTGCGGAAGCCGCCGCTCCCGCCGGCGCGGGGGAGGCCGGCTTTTCAGCAGATTCGGGCGCATGGGTCTCGAGCACGGAGCCCAGGATGGTGTTGGGCCGGTAGGTGGCCAGGCCCTTGAGGCCGGCCTTCCAGGCCTGGCGGTACAGGTCCTTGAAGTCCTCGTAGGGATAGTCGGCTGCCACGTTGACGGTCTTGGAGATCGCCGTGTCCACGAAGGGCTGCACGGCCTGCATCATGGCGATGTGGCCGGCCGCAGGCATCTGCAGCGCGCTGACGAAGTACTCGGGCAGCTGCTGCACGTCGCCGCCCAGCGAGCGGTACAGGCGCCAGGCATGGTCTTCGACCGCGTACTCGGCGCTGCCGCCATCGGCCGTGCGTTTCTTGCGCTTGTAGGTCCAGGAGAACGGCGGCTCTATGCCGTTGGAGGCGTTGTCGGCAAAGGCCAGGCTGACCGTGCCCGTGGGCGCGATGGACAGCAGGTGGCTGTTGCGTATGCCGTGCGTGCGTATGCGCTGGCGCAGCGCCTCGGGCAGGCGGCTGGCGAAGGTGCCTTCGGCCAGGTAGCCATCGGCGTCGAACTTGGGGAAGGCCCCCTTCTCGCGCGCCAGCTCCACCGAGGCGCCATAGGCCGCATCGCGCATGCGCTCGGCAATGCGCGCGGCCATGGCCCGGCCCTCGGGCGCGTCGTAGCGCAGGCGCAGCATGGCCAGCGCATTGCCCATGCCCGTGAAGCCCACGCCGATGCGCCGCTTGGCCTCGCTTTCCTCGCGCTGCTGCGGCAGCGGCCACCAGGTCAGCTCCAGCACGTTGTCCAGCGCACGCACCTGCACGGCCACGGCGCGCTCGAAGGCCTCGAAGTCGAACGCAGGCTCGCCCGCGAAACCGAACGGATGGCGCACGAAGCGCGTGAGGATGACGGGGCCGAGGTCGCAGCAGCCGTAGGAGGGAAGCGGCTGTTCGCCGCAAGGATTCGTCGCCGCGATCTCCTCGCAGTAGCGCAGGTTGTTGTCGTCGTTGATGTGGTCCAGGAAGAGGATGCCGGGCTCTGCGAAGTCGTAGGCCGAGCGCATGATGGTGTCCCACAGCGTGCGGGCGGGCAGGGTCTGGTAGACCCACTGGCCGTCTTCGCGCTGGTACACGCTTTGAGGGCCCTGCTCCAGCAGGGCGGTGCCGGGGCGGGCGCGGTGCACCAGGTGCCAGGGCTGGTCTTCGGCCACGGCCTGCATGAAGGCGTCGCTGACGCCGACCGAGACGTTGAAGTTGTTCCAGCGGCCCGGCGTGCGCTTGGCGGTGATGAATTCGAGCACGTCGGGGTGGTCGATGCGCAGCACGCCCATCTGGGCGCCGCGCCGCGCGCCCGCGCTTTCCACGGTGGCGCAGGACTGGTCGAAGACGTTGATGTAGCTGCACGGGCCCGAGGCCAGCGAGGCGGTGGCGCGCACCTCGGCGCCGCGGGGGCGGATGCGCGAGAAGTCGTAGCCCACGCCGCCGCCACGGCGCATGGTTTCGGCGGCTTCGCGCAGGGCCTCGTAGATGCCGGGGTAGCCGCCGTCGTCCACGCCCTGGATGCAGTCGCCCACGGGCTGCACGAAGCAGTTGATCAGCGTGGCCTGCAGGTCGGTGCCGGCCGCGCTCATGATGCGCCCCGCGCCTATGGCGCCGGCCTGCAGGTTGGCCAGGAACAGGGCTTCGCATTCGGCGCGGCGCGCCTCGGGCTCGACCGAGGCCAGGGCGCGGGCCACGCGGGCGTAGAGCTCGCCCACGCCGGTCTCGCCGTCCTTGAGGTATTTCTCGCGCAGCACATCGAGGCTGATGGGCTGCAGATCCGCCGCGTCCTGCGCGCGGCCCAGGTTTTCGCGATGCATTGGCATGGCTCCCGTGTTGACTTGCCTGCCGCCGTCCCTGGCACTTGCTCGGGCCTCAGTCGACAAGCACTTGTCCATCATGCTCCACGTAGGGCGGGTACGGCCCGGTGCCGCTGTGCGGAGCTTGAGATGCCGCAACAAAGCGGCCGGTCTGGACATCGAAGACATGGACTTCGCCGTCTTCGATGACATAGTGCCATCCGTGCAGGCTGAGCTGCCCGGCCTCTACCCGCGATCGCACCATGGGATAGTCCATCAGCCGTTCGAGCTGCAGCACGACGGCGCGCTGCTCGGTGCGGCGCAGCGCCTCGGGGCCGGCCTGCACGGGCAGCACGGCCTCGCGGCCCAGGTCCAGCCAGCGCTGCAGGTTGCGCGCCTCGGGCGAGACTTCTCCATACAGGGCCTTGATGGCCCCGCAGTGGCTGTGGCCGCAGACCACGATACGGCTGACCTGCAGGTTGAGCACGGCGAATTCGATGGCCGCCGCCGTGCCGTGGTGGCCGTGCGATCCGTCGTACGGCGGCACGAAGGCGCCCACGTTGCGCACCAGGAACAGCTCGCCCGGCGGCGCCCCCGTGAGCAGGTAGGGCACCAGGCGCGAGTCCGAGCAGCCGATGAACAGCGTAGTGGGATGCTGGCCCTCTTCGACCAGGGTGCGGAACTGCGCGCGGTACTGCGGGAAGGCGTGCTCGTGGAAGCGCCGCAGGCGCTGCAGCAGCTCATCGTCGGGCATGGGCACGTCCCCCGCTATTGCACCAGCGGCGAGTCGGCCGCAGCGATGCGCACGCCCACCACTTCGGACTGGCCGGCCAGCAGCTGCAGGTACTGGTGGAGCGCGCTCACCCAGGTCTGCTGGTGCAGGGCCTGGGCGACGGCCGGGCGCGCCTGCTGCCAGTCGGGCAGAACGCCCGCCTCGCGCGCGCAGACCTCGACCACGTGCAGGCCGAAGCGGCTGTGCACCAGGCGCGGCAGCACGCCGATTTCCTGGGAGGCAAAGACATCGCGCGCGAATTCGGGCGCGCAGTCGCTGCGGCCCAGCCAGCCCAGTTCGCCGCCGTGCTGGCCGCTGGGGCAGTTGGACCATTGGCGCGCGGCCTCGGCAAAGCGCAGGCCGGCGTCGTCGGCGCAGCGCAGCTCGATCAGCAGGGACTCGGCCCGCCGGGTGAGGGCGCGCACGTCCACGCCGGGCGTGACGGCAAACAGCACGTGGCGCAGGCGCACGCGCTCGCCCTGGGCGAAGCGCGCGGGGTTGGCATCGAAGTGGCGGCGGCAGGCGTCCTCGCCAGGCTCGGGCAGGTGCAGCGATTGCTCCAGCAGCTGCTCTATGGCCTGGGAGGCGCGCTCGCTGATGACGCCGTCGTCGCCGGCCGCATCATCGGCGCCCAGCAGGCCTTCGCGCTGGGCCGCCTGGCGCAGCAGCTCGGTGCAGGCGCGCTGGCGCAGTTCGCGCTCGGGCGGGCGCTGTCCGGGTGCGTGCAGCGGCGTGTTGTTGATGCGGGCCACCTCGGCCCCGGCCTCGCCCACGGGCTGGAAGGCGGGCACTTCGGGGATCTCTGGAAGATCCCCCATCGGGGCAGAAGAAGTAGAAGAAGGGGTTGAAAACGCGCAGCCGCAGTGGCCGCCGCCCGATCCGTTGCATCCATGTTCCATGTCGATCTCCTCAATGGCCGGGCTTGGCATCACGGCGTGCCGACGATGCGGGCAGGCCCAGGCGGCGCGAGCGCACCAGCTGGTAGGGGCGCAGCAGGTAGACCAGGGTGCCGAAGCCGCTCCAGACGTGGACCAGGCGCGTGAAGGGGAAGACCAGGAAGATGCTCATGCCCAGGAACATGTGGGCCTTGAACACCCAGCCGGCCTCGGCCAGCAGTTCGGCCGCGCCGCCACGGAAGGTGACGATGCGCTGCGCCCATTCGGCCAGGGCCATCATCATGGAGCCGTCCATGTGCTTTGCCGACAGCGGAATGGTGGCCAGGCCCAGCAGCAGCTGCAGCCACAGCAGCCAGAGGATGGCGATGTCGCTGAACCTGGAGTGGGCGCGGATGCGCACGTCCGACAGCCGGCGGTGCAGCAAGATGGTGAGGCCGATGAAGCCCAGCGTGCCCGCGATGCCGCCGCTGACCATGGCCAGCAGCTGCTTGGCGCCTGCGGCCATGAAGGGCTCGTAGACGAAGTGCGGCGTGAGCATGCCCACGGTGTGGCCGAAGAACAGAAACAGCACGCCGATGTGGAACAGGTTGCTGCCCCAGCGCAGGCTGCCGCTGCGCAGCAGCTGCGATGAATCGCTCTTCCAGGTGTACTGGTCGCGGTCGAAGCGCAGCCAGCTGCCGATGAAGAACACGGCCAGGCAGATGTAGGGGTAGAGGCCGAAGAGCAGGTGGTCTATCCAGGAGGGGGTCATGTCAGGCTCCTTTGGCGGGTTCCTTGGGCTTGGGGCGCCGCCGTGCGGCGCACGAAATGCACGGGCTGCTCGGCGCCGGGGCGCGATTGGCCCTGGCTGCTGCAGCCGTCGAAGGCGGCGGGTTCGGCCCAGGCCTCGTCCATGGCGGGCTCGGGGCGGATTTCCACGCGCTCGGCCCTGTGGCCGGTGATCTCCAGCACGGCCGCGATCACGCTGGCATAGGGGCTGTCGCGCCGCGCCAGCGCCGTGAACAGGGCGTTGAGGATGTGGGCCATCTCGCCCAGGAATTCACGGGCGATGGCCGGCGGCTGGGTGGAGGCGAACTCCAGCACCACGGCCAGGTGGTCGGGCAGTTCGTCGGCCTCGAAGGCCAGGCCCGCGCGCTCGTAGGTCTGCTGCAGGTCGATCAGCGCCGGGCCCCGGTCGGCCGAGTCGCCGTGCACATGCTCGAACAGGTGCAGCGAGGTCTGGTGGCCCCGGTCGAAGGTGTCCACGTAGCGGGCCTCGGCCTCGAAGGGGTCCATGGACTGCAGCTGCTCGGCCAGCTGCTGCAACTCGCGCAGCCGCGCGGGCGCCACGGATTGCTCCAGGCGCAGGGCGTCGATCAGGCCCGGCAGCAGGGCGCGCAGCTCGGCGCCGGGGTAGCCGATGAGGCAGGCCAGCGCGCGCAGCGTCAGGCGCACGGGGGTGGAGGTGTTGTGATTGAACATGGCGGCAGTCTTCACATTTGCGCGCGGATGGGGATGGTGCGCGGCTTCTTGCCGCCGAACAGGCTGGCGTCGGTGCTGCCGTCGGAGCAGCCGTTGCCGAACGAGAAGCCGCAGCCGCCGCGCAAATCGAACGCGCTTTCGGCGTATTCGCGGTGGGCCGAGGGGATGACGAAGCGGTCCTCGTAGTTGGCGATCGCCATGGTCTGGTACATGTCCTCGACCTCGTGCACCGTCAGTCCCGCGTACTGGAGCACTGCCAGGTTCCGTTCCTGGTCCACGTGCTTGCTGCGCTGGTACGCGCGCATGGCCAGCATGCGCTCCAGCGCGCGCACCACGGGCGTGGTGTCGCCGGCGGTGAGCAGGTTGGCCAGGTACTGCACGGGGATGCGCAGCTGCGAGACATCGGGCAGGTCGCCATTGATGGGGCTGCGGCCGACACTGTCGAGATGCCCGGCGTTCGCCGCCGAGGTGATGGGCGACAGCGGCGGCACATACCAGACCATGGGCAGGGTGCGGTACTCGGGGTGCAGCGGCAGGGCCACCTTCCAGTCCACGGCCATCTTGTAGACGGGGCTGGACTGGGCGGCCTCGATCCAGGCGTCGGGGATGCCGTCGATGCGGGCTTGGCGGATGACCTCGGGATCATTGGGGTCCAGGAAGATGTCCAGCTGCGCCTGGTAGAGGTCGCGGTCGCGCTCCACGCTGGCCGCTTCCTCGATGCGGTCGGCGTCGTACAGCAGCACGCCCAGGTAGCGGATGCGGCCCACGCAGGTTTCGGAGCAGACGGTGGGCTGGCCGGCCTCGATGCGCGGGTAGCAGAAGATGCATTTTTCGGCCTTGCCGCTTTGCCAGTTGTAGTAGATCTTCTTGTAGGGGCAGCCGGAGACGCACATGCGCCAGCCGCGGCACTTGTCCTGGTCGATGAGGACGATGCCGTCCTCCTCGCGCTTGTAGATCGAGCCCGAGGGGCAGGACGCCACGCAGGCCGGGTTCAGGCAGTGCTCGCACAGGCGCGGCAGGTACATCATGAAGGTGTTCTCGAACTGGCCGTAGATGTCCTTCTGGATCTGCTCGAAGTTCACGTCATGGCTGCGCTTGCTGAATTCGCCGCCCAGGATTTCCTCCCAGTTCGGACCCCATTCGATCTTCTCCATGCGCTGGCCCGAGATCAGGCTGCGCGCGCGCGCCGTGGGCGCGGCCTTGCTTTCCCTGGCCGACTGCAGGTGCTCGTAGTCGTAGGTGAAGGGTTCGTAGTAGTCGTCGATCTGGGGCAGGTTGGGGTTGGCGAAGATGCGCATCAACAGGCTCCACTTGCCGCCCTGGCGGGGCGCGATGGAGCCGTCCGTGCGGCGCATCCAGCCGCCGTTCCACTTGGCCTGGTTTTCCCACTCGCGCGGGTAGCCGATGCCGGGCTTGGTCTCGACGTTGTTGAACCAGGCGTATTCGACGCCGGGGCGGCTGGTCCAGACGTTCTTGCAGGTGACGGAGCAGGTGTGGCAGCCGATGCACTTGTCCAGGTTCAGCACCATGCCGATCTGTGCGCGGATTTTCATCGTGTTTCTCCTTGTTGTTCAGGCATGGGCGGCTGCGCCGGCCTCGGCTTCGTCGTCAAGCCAATCTATGCGGCGCATCTTGCGCACCAGGACAAATTCGTCACGGTTGGTGCCGATGGTTCCGTAGTAGTTGAAGCCGTAGCTGTACTGCGCGTAGCCGCCGATCATGTGGGTGGGCTTGAGCACGATGCGCGTGACCGAGTTGTGGATGCCGCCGCGCGTGCCGGTGATCTCCGAGCCCGGCGTGTTGATGGTCTTCTCCTGCGCGTGGTACATCATCACCATGCCCGGCTTGACGCGCTGGCTGACCACGGCCCGCGCCGCGATGGCGCCGTTGGCGTTGTACAGCTCCACCCAGTCGTTGTCGGCGATGCCGGCGCTCTTGGCGTCGTCCTCGCTGAGCCAGACGATGGGGCCGCCACGCGCCAGCGTGAGCATCATCAGGTTGTCGCCATAGGTGGAGTGGATGCCCCACTTCTGGTGCGGCGTGATGAAGTTCAGCGCGATCTCGGGGTGGCCGTTGGGCTTTTGGCCCTGCACTTCCTGCAGCGCCTTCATGTGCACGGGCGGGCGGTAGCTGACGAAGCCTTCGCCGAAGTCGCGCATCCACGGATGGTCCTGGTAGAACTGCTGGCGGCCGGTGAGGGTGCGCCATGGGATCAGCTCATGCACGTTGGTGTAGCAGGCGTTGTAGCTGACCTTCTCGCTTTCCAGGCCCGACCAGGTGGGCGAGCTGATGATCTTGCGCGGCTGCGCCTGGATGTCGCGAAAGCGGATCTTCTCGTCCTCGCGGTGCAGGGCCAGGTGGGCGTGCTCGCGCCCCGTCTGCTTCGACAGCGCCTCCCAGGCCTTGACGGCCACGTGGCCGTTGGTCTCGGGCGCCAGCATCATCACCACCTCGGTGGCGTCGATGTCGGTGACGATGCGCGGGCGGCCCTGGCTCACGCCTTCCTCGCGCACCAGGCCGT
>NZ_JAELTK010000349.1:0-252 GCF_016428765.1 Delftia sp. ASV31 | reverse complement strand
CCCCCCCCCCCCCCCCCCCCCCCCCCCCCCCCCCCCCCCCCCCCCCCCCCCCCTTTTCAAGCAGAAGACGGCATACGCGATCAACGTCAGCGTCTCGTGGGCTCGGAGATGTGTATAAGAGACAGGGCCAGGCCCGAGCCGACCAGAAACTGGCGCCGCGGTGCAGGGACGGAGGCGCTGAAGGGCAGGTGCATGGCGGTTCGGGGCAGGTGGCGCAAAAAAGCGGGGAAAGACGGGGCGTGGCCTTGGGTG
>NZ_JAELTK010000348.1:0-253 GCF_016428765.1 Delftia sp. ASV31 | reverse complement strand
CCCCCCCCCCCCCCCCCCCCCCCCCCCCCCCCCCCCCCCCCCCCCCCCCCCCCCTTTTCAAGCAGAAGACGGCATACGCGATCAACGTCAGCGTCTCGTGGGCTCGGAGATGTGTATAAGAGACAGACCTGGTGCAGGGCCTGGGCCACTGCGGCGCCTGCCATACGCCGCGCGGGGTGGGCTTCCAGGAAAAGACCATGACCGGCGAGGGCAGCAAGGGCGAGTATTTCTTGGCCGGCGAGACCGTGGAGAA
>NZ_JAELTK010000347.1:0-253 GCF_016428765.1 Delftia sp. ASV31 | reverse complement strand
CCCCCCCCCCCCCCCCCCCCCCCCCCCCCCCCCCCCCCCCCCCCCCCCCCCCCTTTTTCAAGCAGAAGACGGCATACGCGATCAACGTCAGCGTCTCGTGGGCTCGGAGATGTGTATAAGAGACAGGGCCTGGAGAGGATGGGCCGCGCTTCGAGCTGCTGGCCGACCTGCCGGGGCAGGCGCCCGTGATGACCGGCCATGCCAACGGCACCATCACGCTGAACGTGGTGGAGGCCGACGATGCCGAGCGTGC
>NZ_JAELTK010000046.1:0-47528 GCF_016428765.1 Delftia sp. ASV31 | reverse complement strand
GCGTCACGCACCAGGCCATGCATGTAGACATGGCGGAAGGGCACGCGGCCCGTGAAGTGCGTGGTCATCATGATCATCCGGGCGACCCAGAAGAAGATGATGTCGTAGCCCGTGACCAGCACCGAGCTGGGCAGGTAGAGGTTGTAGTCATCGTCGGCCGCCTCGGTCTGGTTCGGCCAGCCCATGGTGGAGAACGGCACCAGGGCCGAGGAGTACCAGGTGTCCAGCACGTCCTCGTCGCGCGTGAGCGTCTTGCCGGGGGCCTGGGCGCGGGCTTCTTCCTCGGTGCGGGCCACGTAGACCTTGCCGTCCTCGTCGTACCAGGCGGGAATCTGGTGGCCCCACCACAGCTGGCGCGAGATGCACCAGTCCTGGATGTTGTTCATCCACTGGTTGTAGGTGTTGACCCAGTTCTCGGGCACGAACTGCACCTGGCCGCTGGAGACGGCATCGATGGCCTTCTGCGCGATGGACTTGCCCGTGGCATCGCCTTCGCCCACCTTGTTCATGGCCACGAACCACTGGTCGGTCAGCATGGGCTCGATCACCTGGCCCGTGCGCGTGCAGATGGGCACCATGAGCTTGTGCTTCTTGGTCTCGACCAGCAGGCCGGCCGCGTCCAGGTCGGCCACGATGGCCTTGCGCGCCACGAAGCGGTCCATGCCGCGGTACTTCTCGGGCGCCTCGTCGTTGATGGTGGCCGTCAGCGTCAGCACGCAGATCATCGGCAGGCCGTGGCGCTGGCCCACGGCGTAGTCGTTGTTGTCATGCGCAGGCGTGACCTTGACCACGCCCGTGCCGAACTCGCGGTCCACGTAGTCGTCGGCAATGATGGGGATCTCGCGGCCCACCAGGGGCAGGATCACGGACTTGCCGATCAGCGCCTGGTAGCGCTCGTCCTCGGGGTGCACCATCAGGGCCGCGTCGCCCAGCATGGTTTCCGGGCGCGTGGTGGCCACCACGAGCTGGCCCGAGCCGTCGGCCAGCGGGTAGGCGATGTGCCACAGAGAGCCGTCCTTTTCCTCGTTCTCGACCTCGAGGTCGGAGACGGCGGACATCAGCTTGGGGTCCCAGTTCACCAGGCGTTTGCCACGGTAGATCAGGCCCTGCTGGTACAGGCGCACGAAGGTCTCGTTGACGATGGACGACAGCTTGTCGTCCATGGTGAAGTACTCACGGCTCCAGTCCACGCTGTCGCCCATGCGGCGCATCTGGCCGGTGATGGTGTTGCCGCTCTGGTTCTTCCACTCCCAGACCTTGCTCACGAAGTTCTTGCGCGCCTCGGGAGGCGTCGCGCCCATGTCGTGGCGGCTGGCGATGCCCTGCTCCTGCAGCTGGCGCTCCACCACGATCTGGGTGGCGATGCCCGCGTGGTCGGTGCCGGGCACCCAGACCGTGTTGTGGCCCTTCATGCGGTGGTAGCGCGTGAGGCTGTCCATGATGGTCTGGTTGAACGCATGGCCCATGTGCAGCGTGCCCGTCACATTGGGCGGCGGCAGCTGGACGGAGAACGATGGCTGGGATGCATCTGCCTGGCCCGTGCCGCGCACGCCGGCTGCGCCGTAGCCGCGCTTTTCCCATTCGGGGCCCCATTGGGCCTCGATGGCTGCGGGTTCAAACGATTTGGACAGGCTGTCGAGGCCTGGCTGGGCAATGGTGTCGCTCATGGCTTGCTTGCGGGGAATTGTGCGAATGGCGTTTGGCAAATGAAAACGGCATCCGTTGAAGGGATGCCGTCTGCATATGCGAAATGGATGACGGTTTGACGGGGATTCTACCGACCCCGTCCGTCTGCCTGTTCGCCGGGTCTTATTCAGGCCGCTGCGTCGGGGACGAACTCGGGCCGGTCGTTGCTCTGGGGCTTGAGCGGCTGGGCGGCCTTGCCTTCGGCGCGTTCCTTGCGCCATTGCTCCTTGCGTGCCGTCCACTCGTTCAGGCGGGCGTGGGCGGTGGTGCTTTCGCGCGCCATCTGCACTTCGTCTGCCAGTTGGGCTGAGAGCTCCAGGCGGATGCCGTTGGGATCGAAGAAATAGATGCTCTTGAAGATGTGGTGGTCGGTCACGCCCAGCACCTCGATGCCATGCGCCACCAGGCGGGCCTTGGTGTTCTCCAGTTCCTCGACGGTGTCCACGCGGAAGGCGATGTGGTTGATCCACAGCGGCGTGTTGGGCGAGGGCAGGGCCTTTTCGTCGTCGCCGATGTCGAAGAAGGCGATGAACGAACCATCCTTCAGGCGAAAGAAGAAGTGCGTGTAGGGGCAGTACTCGCCCGTGCTGGGCACGTAGTCGCTCTGGATGATGTGATAGAGCGGCAGGCCCAGGATGTCCTCGTAGAAGTGGCGGGTCTCCTCGGCATCGCGGGCCTTGTAGGCGTAGTGGTGCAGCTGCTGCACGGCGGCGGGCGGTGGCAGTGTGGACAGGTCGGGACGGGCGCTTGTGTTCATCGAATGTCTCCTTGGTGGATGTTTTGATTCTACTATTCGTAATCAATTTACCTAAATGAAATGTTGCGATGAATGCAGGGATATGCGCGCTGCGGTGTCCGGGCCACCTGCGGTGCCAGTTGCCGGCAGCACTTGACCTTCAAGTCACTTCACGCTTTCTCATGGAGGTCCGCGCCCCGGCCTGCCATGGACGCCATCGGTGCAGCGGCCCTCTGTTCACAACCGTTTTCAAGTCAAGGAATCTCATGAGCGACAGCCATCAGCACGGCGACGTGCGTGCCCTGCCGGAATCCCGCCTCTGGTTTGCCTTCGGATTGACCGGCACCTTCATGGTGGTGGAAATCATCGGTGGCATGGTCACGGGCAGCCTGGCCCTGATCTCCGACGCCATGCACATGCTGACCGATGCGATGGCGCTGCTGCTGGCCCTGGTGGCCATACGCGCCGGCCGCAAGGCAGCCGACCTGCTGCGCACCTACGGCTATGCGCGCTTCGAGATCCTGGCCGCCGCCGTCAATGCGCTGGTGCTGCTGGGCGTGGCCTTCTACATCCTGTATGAGGCCTACCGCCGGCTGTCGGCGCCTGCAGAAATCCAGTCCTTGGGCATGATGGCGGTGGCGGCCGTGGGCCTGGTGATCAACCTGCTCTCCATGCGCCTGCTGTCTGGCGGCAAGGACGAGAGCCTGAACGTGAAGGGCGCGTATCTGGAGGTATGGGCGGACATGCTGGGCTCGGTCGGCGTGCTCGCCGGTGCTGCGCTGATCTGGCTGACGGGCTGGCGCTGGATCGACTCGGCGGTGGCCGTGGGCATCGGCTTCATGGTGTTCCCGCGGACCTGGACCCTGTTGCGCGAGTGCATCAACATCCTGCTGGAAGGCGTGCCCTCGGGGATGAGCCTGCAGGCGGTGCGCGAGACGATTTCGGGCACGGCGGGCGTGGCAGCGATCCACGATGTCCACCTGTGGGCGGTCACGCAGAGCAAGCCCATGCTGACCGGCCATGTGGTGCTGCTGCCCGGCGCGGACGGCGAGCAGGTGCGCCGCGATATCGAAGACAGGCTGCAGGCCGGCTTCGACCTGCACCATACGACGCTGCAGATGGAGCGCGAGGACCGCTCCCCAGCAGAGCACATCCACTAGGATGCCCAGTCTTCATGGACCACACCCGGAGTGCACCGATGCTTGAGCTTCGACCCAACTGCGAATGCTGCGACAAGGACCTGCCGCCAGAGTCCGCCGAGGCTCGCATCTGCACCTTCGAGTGCACGTTCTGTGCCGGCTGTGCGGATTACGTGCTGCACGGCGCCTGCCCCAACTGCGGTGGCGAGCTGGTGGCCAGGCCGCGCCGGCCGGCGGACAAGCTGGAGCGGTATCCGGCCTCGACGAAGCGGGTGCTCAAGGCCGGCGGCTGCGCTGTTCGGGCCTGATCAGAGCACAGGCCTGGCCCTGCGGCTTTGGAACGCAGCCTCCACCGCCAGCACGGCTGCAAAACCCATCACATAGGCCAGCACATCCCACCAGTCGGCCGTGCTGCCCAGAACGATGCGCAAAGCGCGGTTGGGAATGTGCAACTGGAAGGTCGATGCCAGGAACTGGCCCAGCTCCACCAGCAGGCCCACGCACAGCGCGGCCGATGCCAGCGTCAGCACGCGCGCGGCGATCACGGTCTTGAACACGGCATAGACCCAGGCCACGGCCAACACGTCGCCGAAGAAGCTGCGCACCCAGCCCCAGCGCGCGCCGACGGTGGCCAGCAGCACGAGCAAGACAAACAGGGCCACCGCCCACGCCAGGGAAACAGGATCAAAACGCCATCGCATGGCCGCCATCATCGGGCCAAAAGCGGGTCCGGTCAGCGAGCCGGGTGCGCAGTGCCTTGCGCAGTGGTGGCCAGCGGGTGCGCTATCCCGCCGTCGCCGTAGCTGCCCACCACCTGGGCGATCACCACTTGGTAGCCCTTGAGCCAGCGCGCCTGTTGCTGCTTGGCTTCGAGGTGCGCAGGGTGGCGCATTAGTTGCTGCAGCGCCTCCCAGGTCTGCCAGTAGTAGACGTTGGAGACCAGGCCTGTGGCGGGGTTTTCCCAGGCCTCTTCGCCCAGGTAGCCGGGGATGGCGCGGGCGATCTCGGCGATCCGGCCGTCAAGGGCATGGAATGGCGCGTCGTATTCGCCCGGCGCGAAGGTGAAGGTGGATGTGTACATCGGTGGTTGGCAATCTGTGTGAGGGTGGCTGGCGCTAGATGCGCGGCGCCGCATCCATGGCACCGGCCAGCGGCTCCTGTCCGCGCTCGCGCAGCGCGCCGATGGCGCCTTCCAGGTCGCGGGCCTGCCGATTCTGGCTGAGCTTGGCCTTGCCCTCCAGGCGGGTGATGCGGATCTGCAGGCCGACGATGGCCTGCAGCATGCCGTCGATGAATTCACGCGGCGAGTCGGACATCTTCCAGGGCTGGGCCTGCGATGCCTCATGGACCCGCGTGAGCCGCCCGACCAGGCCGCGCACGAATTTCTCGTCGTCATGGATGCTGATTTGCCCGTGCACATGCACGGCCTCGTAGTTCCAGGTGGGCACCAGGCGGTGCGTCTCGTGCTTGCTCGGATACCAGCTGGGCGAGATATAGCCTTCGGCGCCACGGAAGACGACCAGCACCTCGGCGCCGTCGCGGCACTGCTGCCAGATGGGATTGGCGCGGGCCACATGGGCGCTCAGCGTGCCCATCTCCCCTGGGTCCGCATCCAGCAGGAACGGCAGGTGGTTGGCGTCCAGCACGCCGTTGGCCTGGGTGACGAGCGTGCCAAGGGGGTGGCTGCGGATCAGGCCGTGCAGGCTGTCGGAATCGGTGAGGGAAAAATGGGCGGGCGTGTACATGGGCGCTTCTGGGCTGGTGTGCCGGCATCGGGGGAAACCGGACTATCCACCATCCCTGGCACAATGAAAAATCCAGTTTCGTGATTTTTTGGCAGACCAGTTGAAATCCACTTTCACCCGCCATGCCGGCGCAGCGCCCGGCGCCCGCACCCTCCACGAATGGCTGAAATCACAGGTGGCCGACGGCAGCCTGGCCGTGGGCGCACGCCTGCCCTCCACCCGCGCCCTGGCGCTGGACCTGGGTGTGTCTCGCACCACCGTCACGGCCGCCTACGAGCAGCTTGCGGCTGAAGGCTATTTGGAGACTGCTCCAGGCAGCAGGGCGCGCGTGGCGGCTGGTGCGGCGCAGCGCAGCCGTGCGCGCAGCATGCCGGCAGCGGCCCAGCAGCATGGCCGTCCCCGGCTGTCTTCCTATGGGCAGCGGGTGGATGCGCTGGCGTCAGCCCTGCCACCGGCAGCAGGCGATGGTGGGCCGGCCCCGATCGACTTTCTCTACGGCGCCCTGGCCTTTGACGACTTTCCCACGCTGGCCTGGCGGCGCGCCTACAACCGCGCCATCGTGCAGCGCCAGTCCTCCCTGTCCTACGACGCGCCCGAAGGCGAGCCGGCGCTGCGCACGGCGCTGCAAGGCTATCTGCGCCGGGCGCGGGGGCTTGTCTGTTCGGCCGATCAGATCGTGGTGGTGCAGGGCTCGCAGCAGGCCATCGACCTGTGTGCGCGCGTGCTGGTCGATCCGGGCGAGACCGTGCTGATGGAAGAGCCCTGCTACCTGATGGCGCGCCGCGTGTTCGAGGCCCAGGGCGCATGCCTGCAGGAAATGGCCGTCGATGAACAGGGCCTGGATACCTCGGCGCTGGCCGGGCGCCAGGCGCGGCTGGCCTATGTCACGCCCTCGCACCAGTTTCCGCTGGGCGGCGTGCTGCCCATAGGCCGCAGGCAGCAACTGCTGGCCTGGGCGCGCGCCACGGGTGCCTGGATTCTGGAAGACGACTACGACGGCGAATTCCGCTACGGGCTGCGCCCCATCGACGCCCTGCAGTCCATTGACGAGGTGGGTTGCGTCATCCATGTCGGCACCTTCTCCAAGGCCTTGTCGCCGCAGATGCGCATGGGCTACCTGGTGCTGCCGCCGTCCCTGGTGCCCGTGTTCCGGGAAGCCCGGCGGCTGGCCGACCGGCATGCACCGCGCCTGGACCAGCTGGTGCTGGCCGCGCTGATCGAGGACGGCAGCTACGAGCGCCATGTGCGCGCTGCCCGCCGTCGCAACGAAGGCCGGCGGGCGGCATTGCTGCAGGCGCTGGAGCGGCACCTGCCGGGCGCGGTGCAGGTCGAAGGCTCGGCCTCCGGCCTGCATGTGGTGGCCTGGGTGCCTGCCGTGCATCAGCGCGATGAGATTGCCCTGGTGCGGTTGGCGCGAGAGCGTGGCGTGGGCGTTCGCCCCATCTCGCCGCTCTATGCGGCCGGTGATGCCCATCGCCGCCAGTCCTGCGCCGGGCTGGTCCTGGGCTATGCGAGCCTGCAGCCGCAGGCCATCGAGCAAGGGGTGCGCAGGCTGGCGGGCGTGGTCAGTCAGTGGCAGACCCAATCCGCAACGCAAAAAAGCCCGTGACCGGGTGCCGGTTCACGGGCCTTGGGTGCCGACGCCCCTAAAGGCGCTTTGCCCAGCGCGGTCTTACTGCTGCTTGACCGCTTCGATGGACATCACCAGGCGCACTTGCTTGGGGAAGCCATAGTCCACGCCGTAGTTCACGCCGAAGGCGGTGCGGTCGATCACGGCTTCGAAGTCGCCGCCGCAGGTCTCACGCTTTTGCAGCATGGCGTTGGGGTAGCAGGTGAACTTGTTGGCCTTGATGGTCACGGGCTGGGTCTTGTCCAGGATGGTCAGGTGGCCGGTGACTTCCTTGAGTTTGTCGCCGTCGAAGACGAACTTGTCGGAGACGAACTTGGCCTGGGGGAACTTGGCCACGTTGAAGATGTCGGCGCTCTTGAGGTGCTTGTCGAAGGCGGCGGTGCCCGAGCTCAGCGATTCCATTTCCAGCACGACTTCGACCTTGCCGGCCTTGGCGTCACGGTCGAATTCCACGGTGCCGCTCTTCTTGTCGAAGCGCACGCGGTTGGTCGAGGCGCCGTTGTGGTCGATCTCGAACGTGGCGAAGGTGTGCGTCGGGTCGATGGCGTAGGTTGCGGGAGCAGCCTGGACAGCGGTGGCGAACAGGCCGGCAATGGCCAGGGCAAACACGGAAGTGCGCATGAAAGAACTCCTAGGTTGGGGTTGCACGAAACGGGAAAGAAAATGGCCGATCTTGGGCAGGGACGCGGCTTACAGCTTGCCCACGCCGGTCAGTGCCAGCTTGAACTGCACCTGCACCTCGTCGGCCACCATGGAGGTATCGCCCCATTCGCCTTCGCCGATCTTGAATTGCAGGCGCTTGAGCGGCAGCGTGCCGGTGGCCGTGGTCGTGGTGCCGGACTGGGCCAGTTGCACGGGAATGCTCACGTTCTGGACCTGGCCCTTGATGCTGAGCTTGCCGTCCACCTGGTACTTGCCGCCGCCCAGTGCCTTGACGGCGGTGGAGTCGAACACGGCCTGCGGGAATTTGGCGACGTTGAACCAGTCCGCCTTGGGCAGTTCGGCATCGGTTTCCTTGGCGCCCATGGTGGCGCTGCCGGTGTCCACGGTGAAGCGGATCTTGCTGGTGTCGGGCTTGGCCGTGTCGAACTGGACCTGGGCATCGAACTTCTTGAAGTGGCCCTGCAGGGGCACGCCCATCTGCTTGGCCGTGAAGTTCACGGCGCTCTGGGCGGGCACGAGCTTTTGCTCGGCCAGTGCCGCTTGGGAAGCCAGGGCCGCAGCGGCCAGGGCGATGGAGGTCAGCGTGGAGGAAAAGCGCATGGCGAGACTCCTAGGGGTCGGGAAGGTCCGGTCAGGGGGGGGCTGGGGCCGGATGGACACCGGCCCTGGCTGGCGAGAGGTTGGCGAAAGGTTCAGGCGCGGCCCGGCAGCATGCGGGAGATCAGGCCGTCGCGGTCGATGAACTGGTGCTTGAGTGCGGCGCCCACATGCATGGCAATCAGCACGACCAGGGCCCAGGCCGCCCAGCCGTGCAGGGGCTTGAGGGTCTCCGCCAGTTCAGGGCTGGCGCTCACGAAGTCAGGCAGGGGCAGCATGCCGAGGAAGACGATGGGAAAGCCGGCCGCCGAGCTGTAGGCCCAGCCCAGCAGGGGCACGGCGAAGAACAGCAGGTACATGGCGTGGTGGGTGCCGTTGTGGGCCCAGTGCTGCCATTGCGGCATGGCACGGGCCACGGCGGGCGGCAGCTCGGGCGGGCGGTGGGTGACGCGCCAGAGCAGGCGCAGCAGGCTCAGCGTCAAAAGCGTGACGCCCAGCCACTTGTGCCAGTTGTACAGCTTCAGGCGCGAAGGGGAGAACGGCATGCCGGTCATGTACCAGCCCAGGCCCAGGGCGGCGATCAGGCCCAGTGCCAGCACCCAGTGGGCGGCCATGGCCACGCCGGTATAGCGCGTGGCTCTGGAGGAGGATTTTGCTGGCGCGTTGGCGCGGGCTGAGGACTCTGTCATGGATGGCGGCAGGCTTTGGAACCGTTCAGGGCCCCTGTGAAGGGGCCCTGGATGGCAAAAAGGGTGCGGTGCGCTCTGCGAGAACTTCGTGCACTGCGGACAACGTGCAGTGTAGGAAGCGGCAAATCCAAAAGAGTTCAGCGGTATTGACGGCTCAATTCAAAAAAGATGAAGGCCGCAGCACCCGTGCCCGCAGTACCGTTACGCGCGGGCTGCAGGAGTTCAGGGCCGGGCGGGATCGGCGGGCAGCATGACCACGGCCTGCGCCGCCTGCTTCCAGGCGGCGGCGGCTGCGTCGGCATCGCCCCGGTGCTCGGCCATCAGGGCCAGGCGCTGCCAGGCACGGGTGCGCAGTGCGCTTTCCTGCAGATGGGGCGCAGCGCGCAGCAGCAGTTGCTGGGCCTTGCCCCAGAGCTGGCGCTGCACGCAGGCCATGCCGGCCAGGTATTGCAGGCGGGGTTCGCGCGGATGGCTGTTGGTGGCCGCCTCGATGCGTGCCAGCCAGGTGCCGTCCAGGCCGTCCAGGCAGGGCTCCAGCACCTGGACCAGGCGCGGCAGATGCGATTCGCTGCGCGGGCCGGCATGGGACAGCAGGCGTTCCCACACGGGCAGCAGCCAGGCGCGGGCCTGCGCGGCCTCGCCGCCCAGGGCCATGAGGCGCGATGCGGCCGGCAGCGCGATCTCGGGCATGGCACGTTCCTCACCGTCCAGCGACAGCCAGAAGTGCTGCAGTTGCGTGGTGTCGCGCGCCTCGTTGATGCTCTCCAGCACCAGGCCGCGCACCACGCTGGCGGCGGCCGCTGGCGAGAAGGCGCGGTGCTTGGCCAGCAGGCGCGCCGTGTCCAGCGCCGTCGATGTCTGGCCTGCCAGGCGCGAGGCCTTCAGGCGGATGCGCAGCGCAATCGTGCGGCGTGCCGCGCCCTGCGGCAGTTCGGCCAGGCGGCGCAGCGCGTCAGCTGCGTCGCGGTCGTCCAGGGCCCAGCGCGCGGCGCGCATCTGGGCGCCTTCGCGCATTTCCTGCTCCTGGGCATTGCCCTGGGCCGGTGCATTGGCCAGGACTTCGCGCCAGTGGTGGTCGCGCTGCGGGCTGTCCTGCAGGGCGTGGGAGGCATCGGCGGCCACCATGTGGGCGGCCGCACGCAGCCGCGTGCCGTGTGGCACGGCGGCATGGGCCTCGGCCAGGGATTCCTCCATCGCCAGGGCGGCCAGTGCCGACTTGCGTGCGCGCAGGAAGCGGCCGGCCTGCTGGTGCGACAGGGCTTCCAGCAGGCTGTGGTGCATGGCGCGCTCTTTTTGCTGGCTGCGCCAGCGCCGTGCCTGGTGCGGCATCTGCAGCAGCGCGGCCAGGGCGCGCAGCGCGGCATACAGCAGCACGAAGGCCAGCACGATGATGGCAATGGCCAGGTTCAGGGACAGGTCCAGCCGGTAGGGCGCCCAGAACAGGGTCACCGTGCCCTGGTTGGAACCCGCGAACAAGGCGGCCGCAACGGCCATGCCGAACAAACCGATCAACCACAGTGCAGCGCGCATTCGTCTGTCTCCCGGCTGCTCAGCGGCCTGCGGCGGCCGTTGCCAGCGCCGCCAGGGTTTCCTGCAGCGCAGGCTGTTCGGTGGTGCGCAGATTGGCCTGGATCTGCTGCAGCTGGGCCTGCACGATCTGGGTGCGGCGCGCGGCAGGATCGAAGTATTTGTTCACGGCCATGCCCGAGGCGGCCAGGTCGGCACGCGCCGCATCCCACTGGCGCGACAGCAGGGCCAGGCGCGAGTTCAGCAGCTTGAGCTTGAGGTTCTCGCGCAGGAAATAGGCCTGCTCGGGCGCCAGCAAGATGGCGTCCGGGTGGTCGATGCGGCTGACGCGCAGCAGGTCCTGGGCCTCTTCGCGCACGGCCGTCCAGCCGCGCTCGCCCCAGGACTGCCACCAGCTCCACTCGGTGGGGCTGCCCTCGATGGGGGCGGGCTCGGGCTGGCGGGCCGCCTGGCCGGCCACGCCGCGATGGCGGCTGGCGCGTGGCTGGGCCACGGCGTTGAGCAGGGGCATCTCGTCGACCAGGCGCACCAGGTCCTCGATGCGGGTGAGCAGGCCGGCGGTGTCGGTCACGCTCATGCGGGCCAGCCGCTCCAGGTCGCGGTCCAGCGCCCGCATCACGGGAGCCAGACGGGGCTGTGCGGCGCGCTCTATGCGCTGGCGGGCGTTCTTGAGCGTGGCCACCAGCGGCTGCAGGCTGCCGGACAGCTCGGCCTGCTGCTGGGCCAGGCGGATGGAGGAATCTATGTCCACCACCAGGTTCTCGTCGCGCGAGCGCGACATGCTTTGCAGGAGTTCGTCGAGCTGCGTGCGCTGCAGCGACAGCTCGGCAATGCGCGCTTCCATGACCGAGGTGCGCGCCGCGCTGTCGCGGGCCAGGTCCTGGGCGTCGCGCGCCAGGGTGCGGGCCTCGACCGACTGGGAGCCGGACTGCGCGGACTGGCGGGCCAATTGTTCCTGGATATTGCCCAGGCGCTGCCAGAGCATGCCGCAGGCAATGAGCGCCGCCACGGCCACGGCGCCCACGCCCAGGACCAGGGCAGAGGAGCCGCTGCGCAGGTCTGCAGCGGGGCTGCTTTGGGCGGAGCCGGCAGCGAATGCTGCGGCGGAGGCTGGGGGCGTCAGGTCCTGCGGGGTGGGGCGGTCTTGCGCTGCGTCGGAACTCATGGCGTCGATTCTATCGACGCAACCACGTCCTCCAGAGCCGGCCGACATTGCTTGACATATCCGAATCCCAGTTGCTTGGCCTGGGCGGCGATTCGCTCGTGCGTAGCAAGCGCTCGCGCCTTTTGCCACGATTGGCCCGGCAAGAGCTGTTGCAGGTTGGCAACGGATTCGGCGCTGCTGAGCAGCCAGAGCGAGCCATCTTCGGCCGCCTGGCGTGCCAGTGCCGTCTGGGCTGCATCCCAGGCAGGCAGTTCGCGCTGGTAGACGGCCAGCATTTCGACCTGGGCACCTGCCTCGCGCAGTCGGGCGGCCAGCCAATCGCGGCCGGCGCCTGCTGTGGCCGGCACGGTCCTGGGCGCTCCTGCCTGGCTGTCGCCGCGCACGATGAGCACGCGGTCGCCCGCATGGATCTGGTCATGCACGCGCTGCCATAGCGTTTCGGATTCGAACTGGGCGGCGTCCGGTGGCGGCCCGTCGATCTGTGCTGGCGCAATGCCCAGGGCCAGCAGCGCCTGGGCCGTGCCGGGGCCGGGCGTCCAGGCGCGGGTGGAGGCCGGAAGCTGTGCGGGGTCGGTGCCGAAGAAATGCTGGACGGCATTGCCGCTGACGAACATCACGGCGCGGTAGCCCCGGCCTTCGCGCAGCGCGTTGCGGGCGGCCTGCAAGGCCTGTTGCGTGGCCGCATCGCGGCAGGGGCCTATGGCCATCAGCGCCAGCGGCTGGGCCGGCAGGCCACGGGCCTGCAGCGCATCCACCCACGCGGCTGCGTCATGGGCCGGGCGGGTGACGAGTATGCGCGGTGGCATGTGGGCGTGCCGTCTAGAGCTTGGGGGCCGGTTGGGCGCCGGCCGCCTGCAGCAGCGCAGCCACGTGCTGGCCCAGCGCGTCGGCGCTGGCGAAGTCGGTGACGGTGGCGTCGGCGTGCACCTGCACCAGCGGCAGCCGGCCTTGCGGGTCTCCCCAGGCTGCGTCCAGGCGCAGTTGCCGGCCGTCGAATGTGCCGTGCGCCGCCAGCGGCATGGAGCAGCTGCCGCCCATGCAGCGGCTGACGGCGCGCTCGGCGGTCACGGTCAGCCAGGTGGTCTGGTGGGCCAGCGGGGCCAGCGCGTCGATCAGGTCCTGGCGGTCGGCGCGCACCTCGATGCCCAGCGCGCCCTGGCCAGCGGCCGGCAGCATGCCGGTGGGCTCGAACCTGGCGCGGATGCGGTCGGCCAGGCCCAGGCGCATCAGGCCTGCGGCGGCCAGCACGATGGCGTCGTAGTGGCCTTCGTCCAGCTTGCGCAGGCGGGTGTTCACATTGCCGCGCAGCGGCTCTATCTTCAGATCGGGGCGCAGGGCCTGCAGCAGTGCCTGGCGGCGCAGGCTCGATGTGCCGACGACGGCGCCCTGAGGCAGCTCGGCCAGCGTGGCGTAGCGATTGGAGACAAAAGCGTCGCGCGGGTCTTCGCGCTCCATCACGCAGGCCAGCACAAAGCCTTCGGGCAGCTCCATGGGCACGTCCTTGAGCGAGTGCACGGCGATGTGGGCGCGTCCTTCTTCCAGCGCCACTTCCAGCTCCTTGACGAACAGGCCCTTGCCGCCGACCTTGGACAGCGTGCGGTCCAGGATCTGGTCGCCCTTGGTGGTCATGCCCAGCAATTCCACTTCATGCCCCCGGGCGCGCAGCAGCGCCTGGACATGCTCGGCCTGCCACAGTGCCAGCTGGCTCTCGCGCGTGGCGATCACGATGGAGTGGGGGATCAGTGGTTTGGTGTTCATCAGGTGCCTCGGGGGGAGCGCGGGATGCTAGCATGCTGCGCCGCAGTAAACCCGGCACCAGGACCGAAGCCCAAGCAAACCGATACGCTGACCGATTCCAGGAGATTCGTTGATGGCCACCGCCCCCCGCAAGAGCAATGCGCGAGATGACAGGCGTGATGACAAGCCTGTCCGCAAGACGGACAAGGACCTGCCGCTGATCGAGGACATACGCCTGCTGGGGCGCATTCTGGGCGATGTGATCCGCGAGCAGGAAGGCGTGGCGGCCTTCGAGCTGATCGAGCAGGTGCGCCAGCTGTCGGTGACCTTCCGCCGCGATGCCGACGAGACCGCCGACCGCGCGCTCAAGCGCCTGCTCAAGGGCCTGACGACGGACCAGACGGTGAGCGTGATCCGCGCCTTCACCTATTTCAGCCATCTGGCCAACCTGGCCGAGGATCGCCACCACATCCGCCGCCGCGCCGTGCACGAGCGCGCGGGCAACACCCAGGAAGGCAGCATCGAAGTGGCGCTGGCGCGGCTGCGCTGGGCCGGCATCTCGGCCGGTACCGTGGCGCAGACGCTGGCCAGGAGCTATGTGGCACCCGTGCTCACGGCCCACCCCACGGAAGTGCAGCGCCAGAGCATTCTGGTGGCCGAGCGCGACATCTCCCAACTGCTGGCCGCACGCGAGGACATCGTGGCCCGCGCCCAGCTGTACAACAGCGCCAAGGACGCGCTCACCCCGCGCGAGCTGGAACGCAACGAAGCCCAGCTGCGCGCCCGTGTCAGCCAGCTGTGGCAGACACGCCTGCTGCGCTACTCCAAGCTCACCGTGGCCGACGAGATCGAAAACGCGCTGTCCTACTACGAAGCCACCTTCCTGCGCGAGATCCCCAAGCTGTATGCGCAACTGGAGCAGGAGCTGGGCAACACCCTGCCCGTGCACAGCTTCCTGCGCATGGGCCACTGGATCGGCGGCGACCGTGACGGCAATCCCAATGTCACGGCCCAGAGCCTGGAGCTGGCGCTGTCGCGCCAGGCCGACGTGGCCCTGCGCCACTATCTGCGCGAGGTGCACTACCTGGGCGGCGAGCTGTCGCTGTCCCAGCGCCTGGCCGATGTCACGCCCGAGATGCAGGCCCTGGCAGAGCGCTCGCCCGACACCAACGAGCACCGCTCCGACGAACCCTACCGCCGCGCGCTCACCGGCATCTACGCGCGCCTGGCCGCCACGCTCAAGGGGCTGACCGGCGGCGAGGCCGCGCGCCATGCCGTGGCGCCGCAGAACGCCTATGCCTCGCCCGAGGAATTCCTGGCCGACCTGCGCGTCATCGATGATTCCCTGAGCCGCAACCACGGCGAGGTGCTGGCGCCCCAGCGCCTGCGCCCGCTGATGCGCGCCGTGCAGGTCTTCGGTTTCCACCTGGCCACGGTGGACCTGCGCCAAAGCTCGGACAAGCATGAGGAAGTGGTGGCCGAGCTGCTGGCTGCCGCGCGCCTGGAGCCCGACTACTCGGGCCTGCAGGAAGACGCCAAGTGCGCCTTGCTGGTACGCCTGCTGGAAGAGGCGCGGCCGCTGCGCGTGGTGGGCGCCGACTATTCCGAGCATGCGCGCGGCGAACTGGCCATCTTCGAGACCGCGCGCCGCCTGCGCGCGGCCCTGGGCGCCGAGGCCATACGCCACTGCATCATCAGCCACACCGAATCGGTCAGCGACCTGCTGGAAGTGCTGCTGCTGCAAAAGGAGGCCGGGCTGCTGCGCGGCACGCTGGACGACGGCGCCATCTGCGATGTGATCGTCGTGCCGCTGTTCGAGACCATCGGCGACCTGCGCAGCGCCTCGCCCATCATGCGCCGCTACTTCCAGCTGCCCGGCGTGGCGGCCATGGTGCAGCGCAGCGGCGGCGAGCAGGACATCATGCTGGGCTACAGCGACAGCAACAAGGACGGCGGCATCTTCACCAGCAATTGGGAGCTGTACCGCGCCGAGATCTCGCTGGTCGAGCTGTTCGACGAGCTGGCCGACAGCCATGGCATCAGCCTGCGCATGTTCCATGGCCGCGGCGGCACGGTGGGCCGGGGCGGCGGCCCCAGCTACCAGGCCATCCTGGCCCAGCCCCCGGGCACGGTGCGCGGCCAGATCCGCCTGACCGAGCAGGGCGAGGTCATCGCCTCCAAGTACGCCAACCCCGAGATCGGCCGGCGCAACCTGGAGACCCTGGTGGCCGCCACGCTGGAGGCCACGCTGCTGCAGCCGACCAAGCCGGCCACGCGCGCCTTCCTGGATGCGGCGGCCTTCCTGTCCGACGCCAGCATGGGCGCCTACCGCGCCCTGGTGTACGAGACCCCCGGCTTCACCAGCTACTTCTTCAGCAGCACGCCCATCCGCGAGATTGCCGAGCTGAACATCGGCTCGCGCCCGGCCTCGCGCAAGCCCTCGCAGAAGATCGAGGACCTGCGCGCCATTCCCTGGGGCTTCAGCTGGGGCCAGTGCCGGCTCACGCTGCCGGGCTGGTACGGCTTTGGCGCCGCGGTCAAGGCCTTCATCGACCAGCCGGGCAAGGATGGCAAGGCCCAGCTGGCCCTGCTGCAGAAGATGTACCGCCAGTGGCCGTTCTTCCGTACCCTGCTGTCCAACATGGACATGGTGCTGGCCAAGAGCGACCTGAACCTGGCCTCGCGCTATGCCGACCTGGTGCCGGACGCGCGCCTGCGCCGGCGCATCTTCAGCGCCATCGAGGCCGAGTGGCACAGCACCGTCGATGCGCTGGCGCGCATCACGGGCGACAAGCAGCGCCTGGCCCACAACGAAGCGCTGGCGCGCTCCATCCGCCATCGCTTCCCCTACATCGATCCGCTGCACCATCTGCAGGTGGAGCTGGTGCGCCGCTGGCGCGCTGGCCAGACCGATGAGCGCATCAAGACCGGCATCCACCTGTCCATCAACGGCATCGCGGCCGGGGTGCGCAACACGGGCTGATCCTGCTCTCTGCAGGCCGCAACAGCCCTTTGCGGCCGGCGTTGTACGATGTGCTCCGGACAGGAGCGCCTGACTTCTGCCGGGAAGAAAAGGGTGGGAGCCATGGGCAACAAGAGGTCACGGGCCGGCTTTCCGGACGTGCAACTGTTCCTGACACAGCGCCTGGCCAGGCTGGCCGGCGCCAACTCCATGCGGGCCATACGCGAGGGCCTGCTCTGGCTGGTTCCCTGTCTGCTGGTCTCGGCCCTGTTCCTCATCCTGTCGGCGCTGGCGCAGATGTCCGGCCAGCCCGAACCCGTGGTGCGGGTGCTTGCGGGCCTGCACGCGGAGATCGGCAGCATCCTGCCGCTGCTGGTGGCTGCGTCCATCGGCTACATGCTCTCCATACGCCACCGGCTGCCGCGCCTGCCGGTGACCTTTCTGTGCTTCGCGCATGTGCAGATGGCCATCTATCTGCTGAGCGAGCATCCGCGCGCGGCGGCCACCCTGGTGCTGTTCATCTCCATCGCCTCCCCCCTGATCACCGTGCCCCTGATGGCGCGCCTGAGCCGGCTGCGCTGGACGCGCATCGCGCGCACCGGCTTCGTGAGCGAGAACGTGCGCGAGGTCATGAACCTCGTCGTTCCCGGCGCCCTTGTCGCCGTGCTGCTCGTGCTGCTGCTGCTGGGCCTGCAACAGGTGCTGCCGGATATCACGCGGGCCGAACTGCCGCTGGCCATCGCGGGCCCCGAGAACCCCTACCGCAGCGGGCTGACGCTGGCACTGCTCAATTCCGTGCTCTGGTTCTTCGGCGTCCAGGGGTACTACGCCATGCAGCCCTTCTTCCAGGTGCTGGACCAGGCGGTGGTGGCCAATGCCGCCGCCGTGGCGCAGGGGCTGCAGGCGCCCTGGGCGCTCAGCGGCGGGCTGATGGGCTCCTTCGTCTTCATCGGCGGCTCCGGTGCAACGCTGTCGCTGGCGCTGGCCGTGCTGCTGTTTTGCCGGGGGCGGGGCCTGCGCGTGCTGGCGCTGGCGGCGCTGCCCATCTCCTTGCTCAACGTCAACGAGATCCTGCTGTTCGGGCTGCCGATCATCCTGAACCTGCGCCTGCTCGTGCCGTTTCTCGCGGTACCCGCCATCAACCTGGTCGTGGCCGTCACGGTGGTGCAGGCCGGCTGGGTGGCTCCGGCCTCCATGGTGCTGCCGCTGACTGCGCCCGTGGTCTTCAATGCCTATGTGAGCACGGGCGGGGACATGGCGGCCGTGGTGCTGCAACTGGCATTGACGGCCCTGGGAGCACTGATCTATGCGCCCTACGTGCGGGCCATCGACCGGCTGGGCCAGGACGACGGTGCCATCGTGCTGCACGCGCTGGACACCACGTTCTCGCGCCTGCCCGAAGAGGCCGGCCTGATCGTGCGCGATCCGCTGGTGCAGGCGCACCAGGCGCAGGCCCGGCGCGAGACCATGCTGGCGCATATCCGGCGCATCAGCGAGTACGAGTTCCACCTGGAATTCCAGCCCCAGGTCTCGCACCGCAGCGGCCTGTGCCTGGGCTGCGAGGCCCTTCTGCGCGCACGGGACGCGCAGGGCCGCTTGCAGCAGCCCGGCAGTTTCCTGCGCTGGCTGGCCGATGCGGGGCTGATGCGCGAGGTGGACCTGTGGGTGGCGGGCGCTGCCGTGCGCCAGAGCCGGCACTGGCGTCAGGAGGGCTTTGCCATGCCGATCAGCATCAATGTGTCGGGTGCCACGTTGACCTCGCCCGAGCACTGCTCGCGCCTGATGCTGCTGCTGGCCCAGGCCAGGGGGCAGGTCGGCGTGGAGATCACGGAGGAAGAAATGGTGGGCGACGTGGAGGCGATCCGCCGCGCCATAGGGCAGATCCATGCGCTGGGCGCCAAGGTGTCCATCGATGACTTCGGCACCGGCTTCTCGTCCATGAGCTACCTGCACCAGTTCGATGTGGATGCCATCAAGATCGACCGCAGCTTCGTCGTGGCCAGCGGCCATGCCAAGGGCGAGCTGGTGCTGGACGGCCTGCTGCGCTTTTGCGAGGCGCTGCAGCTGAACGTGGTGGCCGAGGGCGTGGAGACCGAGGCGCAGTTGCAGTCCCTGGGCTTCGAGGGCGATCTGCTGGTGCAGGGCTGGTACTTCAGCCGCGCCCTGCCGGGCGAGAAACTGCCGCAGTTCGCCAGGGACTGCGCCGCCAGGGCAGGCGGCGGGACGGTCTAGATTCCTGGATTCCTGTGGCGGCATCGCGGGTGCGATGCGCAGTGCAGATCATCAGTGCAGCATCAGCGAGCCGGCGCTCTTGCTCTTGCCGGCGCGTGCGGGCGGATTGCACAGGCCGCACTGGTAGTGGCGCTCGTTCTCGTAGGGCTCGGTCACGAACTGGCCCTTGCACACCGTGCACTGGGTGCGGGTCAGCATCTGCGCGTCGACGAACTTCACCAGGCGCCATGCGCGGGTGAAGGACAGCAGCGCTTCCAGTTCGGCGGCCTGGATCTGCTCGGTATAGAGACGGTAGGCCTTGGTCAATTGTTCAACGGCATCCAGCTCGGCGCCCTTGGACAGGTATTCGTAGATATTCAGGAACAGCGAACTGTGGATGTTCTCCTGCCAGGTCAGGAACCAGTCGGTCGAGAACGGCAGCTGGCCCTTGGAAGGCGACTTGCCGGCGATCTCCTTGTACAGGCGGATCAGGCGCTCGTAGGACAGCGTGGTCTCGGATTCGAGCACCTGCATGCGTGCACCCATCTCGATGAGCATGGCGGCGCGCTCGATCTGCTTGGACTCGTTCAGGACACTTTTGGCGGGGGTGGACATGGCGGGCTCCAGAGTTCTTCAGGCGGATCAGAGGACTTCGGAGACGCGGCTGGCCATCAGGATGTTGGCGTGCAGCGTGTTGGTCGCACCGTTGCCGATCTTGTTGCTGCTGTGGTTGGTCAGCAAGCTCCAGACCATTTCGTCGTCCACCCGGAAGCTGGCGAGCAAGGTGTTGCGCGAGGCCAGCTTCAGCACCTGGGCTGCCGACAGTGCGGCCAGCAGGTCGCACGATTCTTCGTTCAGTCCCAGGCGGAACACCGCTTCGGCCTTGTCCTGGCGGATCAGGGTCTGGGCCAGCATCAGGTAAGTGAGGTTGGCTTCGCGGATTTCGGCAAGCAGCTGTTCATTGTTCATAGGACCATCCTTTGCATCTCGGCAGCCGCAACGCCCGGGTAGAAACAAGATGTTCAACCTGTTGCGATCTGTTGAGATGGATTGTGGAGGAGGGGCCTTCGCCGTTGAAGTCGGGGCAGGTCTGCGCCGGATGTCTGGTTGTGAGACGGCGTTTGTAAGATTTACCTTACACCTGTAGCAAGGTTTGGATGACTCGATTTCGCTCGGTCCCCGCCGTCCGGGGGCTTGGGAGCAGGCCGCTGCAGTGGTGTTGTTGCATGTCGGCCTTTTGACACAGTGCTGTCATTGTGCAGCCTCCCCAAGGGGAGGCATAAGCCGAATTAGCCGCGCTCCACCGGCCTCTTCGGGTCACTGCACCACTCGCTCCAGCTGCCCGCGAACAGCCTTGCAGGCGGCAGCCCCGCAATGCGCATGGCCAGCAGGTTGGGCAGCGCGCTCACGCCGCTGCCGCACTGGTGCACCACACTGGCCGGATCGCGGCCTGCCAATAGCTGGTCGAACTCCGCACGCAGCAGGGCGGCAGGCTTGAAGCGGCCGTCGGCGGCGATGTTCTCGGTGAAGGGCCGGTTGAGCGCGCCCGGGATGTGGCCGGCCACAGGGTCCAGCGGCTCGACCTCCCCGCGGTAGCGGGCCGGGGCGCGGGCATCGACCACGGTCTGGCCTGCGCTGCCCAGTGCATCGAGCACCTGCTGCGCCGTTGCCAGTTGCTGCAGCGGCTCGCGCAGCTCGAAGTTGGACTGGAAACGCGCGCTTTCCTCGCCCGATGCCACAGGCTGGCCTGCGGCCTGCCAGGCCTGGAGACCTCCGTCGAGCACGGCCACATCGCCATGGCCGGCCCATTGCAGCATCCACCACAGGCGCCCGCAGTAGTTGGCGCCGTTGCGGTCATAGACCACGGCCTGCATGTCGTTGGAAAAACCGATGCTGGACAGCCACACGGCAAAGCGTTCGCGGTTGGGCAGCGGGTGGCGGCCACCCGAGGCGGCCTGCTCGCTGGCCGCCACGCTGCCATGGGCGCCGGGCACGCCATGCTTGGCACTGAGGTCATGGTCCAGATCGGCGAAGACGGCGCCTGGAACATGGGCCTGCAGGTACTGGGCCTTGCCGGCCGCAGGCTGGGTCAGGTCGAAGCTGCAGTCGAAGACCATCAGCGGACGGCCGCTGGCCTGCAGCGCGGCCAGCTCCTGGACGGAGATCAGGGTCTGGTAGGAGGTATTGGAAGTCATGGATGCGGAACTCCGAAGGCCTGTGCAGGCGGCGGTGCGCCTGCGGCAATAGATCCGATCCATTATGCGACGGCCCCAGGCGGGCCGGCGGCGTCAGCCGCGCGAACGCAGGGCCGTGGCCAGGGCGCCGCTGGCCACGATCAGGCCAATGCCGGCCCAGCCGATCAGCGGCACGCTTTCGCCGAACATCGCCAGGCTCAGCAGGGCCGCGAAGACGATGCCCGAATACTGCAGGTTGGCCACGACTAGGGTGTTGCGGCTGTTGCTGGCCGAGGCGTAGGCCGCCGTCATGCAGACCTGGGCCACGGCGGCCAGCACGCCCACGGGCAGCAGCCACAGCGCGCGCCAGCCCGGCCAGGCGGACACGCCCGTGAAGCACATGGCCAGGGCGCCGGCCACGGCCGAGCCCAGTGCGAAGTAGAAGACCACGCGCGCCTCGGGCTCGCCCATGCGCGACAGCGTGGCCACCTGCATATAGGCCATGGCGGCGAACACCCCGCCGATCAGGCCGCCCGCGCTGGCCACGAATTCCTGCGGCGCCGCGCTGGGGCGCAGCACCAGGATCACGCCCACGAAGCCCAGGGCCACGGTGGCGACCAGGCTCCAGGGAAACGGCGGCAGCGCGCGCAGCGCATGCGATTCGGGTTGGCGGCGCAGCTGGTGGCGCAGCAGCAGGCCCTGGCCGATCAGAAAGACCGCCATCCAGATGCTGCTCATGGAGTTGAAGGTGGCGGCCGTGGCCAGCGGCAGATGGCCGATGGAGTAGAACCAGGCGCCCATGGAAGTCACGCCCACGAAGCTGCGCCAGGCATGCTCGCGCGGGTAGCGCGTGGCCAGCGAGATGCCCTGGTGGCGCGCCAGCCACCACAGCGCCACCATGCTGACCAGCCCGCGGTAGAAGACGATTTCCGCCGCATTGAAATCCTGGGAGGCGAACTTCACACACACACTCATGACCGCAAAAACGAATGCGGCCGCCACCATCCACAGGGCTTGCATATAAATGACCGGATAGAGCCGCACAAGGGCCGCGGCGCTGGACGAGAAAAGGGTTGGGTTTTGTTTTTGGCGCATGCCGCCTGGCTGCGTACGGCCCAGGGCCGTGGCAGGGACACGCGCAAGGAACTGTATTGCATAAGCCAAGACATTGGACTTGCCTCGGGATGCATTGCCGCCGACAGCCCTGCCCATTGGGCACATCAGGGCGCTTGCATTCAGAGGAGCTGGGCAGCAGGCCTGCCGCTCAATGCAGACGGCCCGATGCAAGCGGCCCAATGCAAGCGGCCTAATGCAGACGGCCCAATGCAGACGGCCCAATGCAGACGGCCCGCACGAATGCGGGCCGTCGGGAGAGCCGGAGCAGATCAGCGTGCGGGGACTGCGTCACCCATCACGCCGCGATACCACTCATGGAAGTGCTGCATGCCGTCTTCCATGGGGCTCTGGTAGGGGCCGACCTCGTTGTCGCCGCGCTCATACAGTGCCCTGCGGCCGGCGTCCATGCGCTCGCCGATCTCGTCGTCCTCGATGCAGGTCTCCATGTAGGCGGCCTTTTGCGCCTGCACGAATTCGGGCTCGAAGGCCGCGATCTCCTCGGGGTAGTAGAACTCGACCACGTTCAGTGTCCGGTCCACCGCCAGCGGGTGCAGGGTCGAGACCGTGAGCACGTGCGGATACCACTCCACCATGATGTGCGGGTAGTAGGTCAGCCAGATCGCGCCGCGTTCGGGCAGCTCGCCGTTGCGGTAGGCCAGCAGCACGTCGTGCCACTTCCTGTAGGTGTCCGAGCCGGGCTGGGCAAAGCCGGGTGCCACGCCCACGGTCTGCACCGAGTACTCCTTGGCAAACTCCCACTGCAGGTCGTCGCAGGTCACGAAGTTGCCCAGGCCCGGGTGGAAGGGGCCCACGTGGTAGTCCTCGAGGTAGACCTCGATGAAGGTCTTCCAGTTGTAGTTGCACTCGTGCATCTCGACATGGTCGAGCACGAAGCCCTCGAAGCTCAGCTGCTCGCGCAGCTTCATGCCGGCCAGGTCGGACTCGATGTCGCGGCCGTTGTCCTCGAACAGCAGGCCGTTCCACTCGCGCAGCCGGTAGTTGTTCAGGTTCAGGCAGGGATCGTGGCTGAAGTGCGGTGCGCCCAGCAGCTCGCCGCTGGTGCTGTAGGTCCAGCGGTGGAGCGGGCAGACGATGTTGCCCCCCGCATGGCCCTTGCCTTCGGTCATCAGATTGCCCCGGCCCTTGAGCATCACGGCCTGGCGGTGGCGGCAGACGTTGGAGATCAACTCCACCTGCCCCCTGGCATTGCGCACCAGAGCGCGGCCTTCCTTTTCCTGGGGCAGGGCGTAGTAGTCGCCTATCTCGGGAACGGCCAGTTGGTGGCCCACGTAGCGCGGGCCGCGTTGAAAGATGGTCTCCAACTCGCGCTGGAACAACGCAGGGTCGAAGTAACTGGAAACTGGTAGTTGGCTTGCGGCCTGCTGCAGTTGAAGACTTAAATCAGACATGGGTGACCTGACCTAAAGACTCCCCACAGGGAGGGTGCGCGTGCGCACGGGATTGGAAAAAGCAAAACCGGCCGTTCCTGGACATGGAGGCAGGCTTCACGACGTGAAAAGAAGCTGCGCCCGAGGCGCTGTGTCTTGTCGATGAGCCCGACCGTATGCCCAGGCAAGGGGCCGGTTTGACGGGGAATGGGATTATAGCCCGTGGGGTTATTTCCGGATGCCCGGTACGTGTATTGCGCGCGCCGGATGCCGCCTGTCAAGGGCTGTCCGGTTATTGGCGGCACGGTCATGGAGGGGCGCCTAGAATCGTCGGTTCCCCACAACGCACCGCCATCGCACCATGCCCAAGGCTGCTCCCAAGGCTCTTGCCGAGCCCACCAGTTACGAATCCGCGCTGCAGGAGCTGGAGCAGCTCATCGCGCAGATCGAGTCGGGCCAGCTGCCTCTGGAGCAGATGCTGACAGGCTACCAGCGCGCGGCGCAGCTGCTCGGCTATTGCCGCGGCCAGCTCGACGCGGTGCAGGAACAGGTCAAGGTGCTTGACGAGGGGACGCTGGCCCCGTGGAGCCAGGATTGAAGATTGCCATGAGTGCCGTGATGACTTGCGCTTCCGATGTTTCCCAGCCGGCCGGCTCCGGCGCGCTGGATTTCCCCTGCTGGATGACCGATCGCCTGGCGCGCACCGAAAGCGCGCTGTCGCAATGGGTGGGCGTGGATGCGCCTGCGGGCCTGGGCGAGGCCATGCGCTACGCCGTGCTCGATGGCGGCAAGCGCCTGCGCCCGCTGCTGGTCTGGGCCGCCGCCGAGGCCGTCGATGGCCTGCAGCCCGCCGCCGTGCGCGCCGGCTGCGCGGTGGAGCTGATCCATGCCTATTCGCTGGTGCACGACGACATGCCCTGCATGGACAACGACGTGCTGCGCCGTGGCAAGCCCACGGTGCATGTGCAGTTCGGCGAAGCCTCGGCCCTGCTGGCTGGCGATGCGCTGCAGGCGCTGGCCTTCGAGCTGCTCGTTCCCGAGCCCGATCAGGCCGGCAGCATGCCGGACGCCCTGCAGGCGCGGCTGTGCCGGCTGCTGGGCCGTGCCGCAGGCGCGCAGGGCATGGCCGGTGGCCAGGCCATCGACCTGGCCAGCGTGGGCCTGCAATTGAGCGAGGCCCAACTGCGCGAGATGCACCGCCTCAAGACCGGCGCCCTGCTGCATGCCAGCGTGCTCATGGGCGCGGCCTGCAAGGAGGGCGTGGATGCCCAGGCCTGGCAGGCGCTGTCCGACTACGGGCAGGCGCTGGGCGTGGCCTTCCAGGTGGTGGATGACATCCTCGACGTGGTGGCCGACTCGGCCACCCTGGGCAAGACGGCCGGCAAGGACGCGGCTAACGACAAGCCGACCTACGTCTCGCTGCTGGGCCTGGACCAGGCCCGCGCCCATGCCGACGAGCTGTGCGCCCTGGCGCACGCGGCGCTGGCGCGCAGCGGTCTGCCTGATACCCGCGCGTTGGCGGCGCTTGCCGACATGGTGGTGAGCCGCACCCACTGACAATGAAGCACCCCCTGAGTCGCTTCGCGCCTTCCCCCTCTCTACCCGCTTCGCGGGGGAAGGGGACGACACCCTCGCTGCGGGGCGGCCCTTGCTCGGTGTCCCTTGGTGGGGGCGCGCTACTTGCAAGGGTGGCGTTCGATGCCACAGGCAACTGATACGAAAATATGGGCGATGGTCTTGCGGCCATCAAGATACCTAGCATGACCACGAACACCTACTCCCTGCTGCAGACCATCGACGATCCCGCGGATCTGAGGCGTCTGTCGCGTGCCGAACTCAAGACCCTGGCCCAGCAACTGCGTGCCTATGTGCTCGACAGCGTCTCCAAGACCGGCGGGCATCTGAGTTCCAACCTGGGGACGGTGGAGCTGACGGTGGCGCTGCATGCGGTGTTCGACACGCCCTACGACCGCGTGGTCTGGGACGTGGGCCACCAGACCTATCCGCACAAGATCCTCACGGGCCGGCGCGAGCGCATGGCCTCGCTGCGCCAGTTCGGCGGCCTATCGGGCTTTCCGCAGCGCGCCGAGAGCCCGTACGACACCTTCGGCACGGCGCACTCCTCCACCAGCATCTCGGCCGCCCTGGGCATGGCCCTGGCTGCCAAGCAAAAGGGCGAGGACCGCCGCGCCATCGCCGTCATCGGCGACGGCGCCATGACGGCCGGCATGGCCTTCGAGGCGCTGAACAACGCCGGCGTGACCGATGCCAACCTGCTGGTCATCCTCAACGACAACGACATGAGCATCAGCCCGCCCGTGGGCGCGCTCAACCGCTACCTGGCCCAGCTCATGAGCGGGCAGTTCTACGCCAAGGCGCGCGACATGGGCAAGAGCGTGCTCAAGCAGGTGCCTCCGCTGCTGGAGCTGGCCAAGCGGCTGGAGCAGCAGGCCAAGGGCATGGTCGTGCCGGCCACGCTGTTCGAGAACTTCGGCTTCAACTACATCGGCCCCATCGACGGGCATGACCTCGATTCGCTGATCCCCACGCTGGAGAACATCAAGAGCCTCAAGGGCCCGCAGTTCCTGCACGTGGTCACCAAGAAGGGCCAGGGCTACAAGCTGGCCGAGGCCGATCCCGTGGCCTACCACGGCCCCGGCAAGTTCGATCCCAGCGTGGGCCTGGTCAAGCCGGCCACGCCCCCGAAGCAGACCTTCACCCAGGTCTTCGGCCATTGGCTGTGCGACATGGCGGACAAGGACCAGCGCCTGGTGGGCATCACCCCCGCCATGCGCGAGGGCTCGGGCATGGTGGAATTCCACAAGCGCTTTCCGGGCCGCTACTACGACGTGGGCATCGCCGAGCAGCATGCGGTCACCTTCGCGGCCGGCATGGCCTGCGAGGGCCTCAAGCCCGTGGTCGCCATCTATTCGACCTTCCTGCAGCGCGGCTACGACCAGCTGATCCATGACGTGGCGCTGCAAAAGCTGCCCGTGGTCTTTGCGCTGGACCGCGCGGGCCTGGTCGGCGCCGATGGCGCCACGCACGCAGGTGCGTATGACATCGCCTTCGTGCGCTGCATTCCGCACATGAGCATGGCCTGCCCGGCCGACGAGCGCGAGTGCCGCCAGCTGCTCACCACCGCCTACGAGCAGGACCATCCCGTGGCCGTGCGCTACCCGCGTGGCGCGGGCGTGGGCGTGGCGCCGCTGGAGAGCCTGGAGGGCCTGCCCTTCGGCAAGGGCGAGGTGCGCCGCGAGTCTGCCAAGAAGCAGGTCGCCATCCTGGCCTTCGGCACCCTGCTGTATCCGGCCCTGGCCGCGGCCGAGGCGCTGGACGCCACCGTGGTCAACATGCGCTGGGCCAAGCCGCTGGACGAGGAGCTGCTGCGCCAGGTGGCCTCCACGCACGAGCTCATCGTCACCGTGGAAGAGGGCTGCATCATGGGCGGCGCTGGCAGCGCCGTGGCCGAGTCGCTGCAGGCCGCCGGCATCACGCGCCAGCTGCTGCAGCTGGGCCTGCCCGACGAGTTCATCGAGCACGGCGATCCCGCCAAGCTGCTGGCCCTGCAGGGCCTGGATGCGGCGGGCATCGAGGCCTCGGTCCGCGCCCATCTGGCACCCGAGCGCGCGGTGGCCTGAGCGGCGCCGGGCAGCCGGCCAGCCGAGCAGAACTACGCGGGGGAAAACCCCGTCCGCGCTTGCTTTGCGGCGTTTTTAGAATCGATACCACCTGATACAGTGTGAATGCACGTGCGAACGTGCGTTTTTTTTGCCGCCGGGTCGCCCCAAGGCAGAAAGCGGCCCCCTCGGGGTGGCCGCGGACCTTGCGCAGCAAGGGGGCGTGGGGGCTTTTTCTGACTGACACAACACATCGCGGAGAGACATTCATGGACCGTCGTTCGATCATCAAACATGCGGGAATCGCTGGCGTGCTGGCTGTGGGAGCCGCACCCGCAGTCCATGCCCAGGAGGCGATCCGCTGGCGTCTGGCCGCGAGCTTTCCCAAGTCGCTGGACACCATCTTCGGCTCGGCCGAAATGTTCTCCAAGACGCTCAAGGCGATGTCGGGCGGCAAGTTCGAAGTCTCGGTGCATGCGGCCGGTGAGCTGATGCCCGCCTTCGGCGTGGTCGATGGCATCCAGAACGGCACCATCGAGATGGCGCTGACGGCGCCCTATTACTTCACCGGCAAGGACTACATCTTCGCCTTCGGCTGCGCCGTGCCCTTCGGCCTGACCGCCCGCCAGATGGATGCCTGGATGGAGCACGGCGGCGGCCGCAAGCTCATGGACGAGTTCTATGCCCAGTACAACATCAAGAGCCAGAGCGCAGGCAACACGGGCACCCAGATGGGCGGCTGGTTCCGCAAGGAAATCAAGTCGGTGGCCGATCTCAAGGGCCTGAAGATGCGCCTGGGCGGCGGCCTGTTCGGCGACGCCATGCTCAAGCTCGGCGTGGTCGCGCAGAACATGCCCGTGGGCGAGGTCTACCAGGCGCTCGAAAAGGGCACGCTGGATGCCGTGGAATTCGTGGGCCCCTACGACGACCAGAAGCTGGGCTTCAACAAGGTCGCTCCCTACTACTACTACCCCGGCTGGTGGGAAGGCGGCGCCGAGCTGGAGTTCTTCATCAACACCAAGGCGTATGCGGCCCTGTCGCCCGAGTACAAGGCCATGGTCGATGCAGCCTGCAACGTGGCGGCACGCGACATGACGGCCAAGTACGACGCCAACAACCCCGTGGCGCTCAAGAAGCTGGTGGCCGACAAGACCCAGCTCAAGGCCTTCCCCAAGGACTTCATGGATGCCGGCTACAAGGCCGTCATGGAGATCATGGCCGAGCATGACGCCAAGTCGCCCATGTTCAAGAAGATCAACCAGAGCCTGCGCACCTTCCAGCGCGACCAGCTGCTGTGGGAGCGCTTCTCGGAGTTCCGCTACAACAGCTACATGACCACGGCCAAGCTGTAAGGCCAGGTCTCCCCAGCCAGCAGCACGCACAAGGACGGTCCATGCCTTCCAAGCCTGCAGGCCAAGCCCGCGTCCCTTCTGCGAAATGCAGCGGGGACGGCGGGCTTTTTTGCCGCCGGGCCGCCCCAAGGCAAAAAGCGGCCCCCCTGGGGGGCTGCGGACCTTGCGCAGCAAGGGTAGCGTGGGGGCTTTTTTGTTCCGAGGATGTATGTGGGCCGGGCTGCCAAGAGCAGTCCGGCCTTTTTTGAATGCTCTCAAGCAGAGCGAACCAGGAGGAGACAGTGATGGACAGAAGAAAAGCACTCAAGCACGCCGGTCTGGCCGGTGTGTTGACTGCCGCAGCGGCACCGGCCGTTCACGCTCAGGCGGCAATACGCTGGCGCCTGGCGTCGAGCTTCCCGCGCTCGCTGGACACCATCTACGGCTCGGCCGAGGTGTTTTCCAAGGCGATCAAGGAGATGTCGGGCGGCAAGTTCGAGATCTCGGTGCATGCGGCCGGCGAGCTGATGCCCGCCTTCGGCGTGGTCGATGGCGTGCAGAACGGCACGGTGGAGATCGCGCACACGGCGCCTTACTACTTCTTTGGCAAGAACGAGGCCTTTGCCATTGGCGGCGCCATTCCGTTCGGCATGAACTCGCGCCAGCTCACGGCGTGGATCGTGGACGGCAACGGTGGCAAGCTGATGCGCGAGTTCTATGCCGAATACGGCATCGTCAACTTCCTGGGCGGCAACACGGGCGCACAGATGGGGGGCTGGTTCCGCAAGGAGGTCAAGACACCCGAGGACATCAAGGGCCTGAAGTTCCGCATCGGCGGCTTCGCGGGCCGGATCATCGAGCGCATGGGCGGCGTGCCCCAGAACATCCCGGGCGGCGAAATCTACCAGGCGCTGGAAAAGGGCACCATCGATGCGGCCGAATGGATCGGCCCCTATGACGACCTCAAGCTGGGCTTCAACAAGGTCGCTCCGTTCTACTACTACCCCGGCTGGTGGGAAGGCAGCCTGAACCTCGAGTTCTACGTGAACCAGAAGGCGCTGGCCGCGCTGACGCCCGAGCAGCGCGCCATGGTGCAGGCCGCATCACACGAGGCCCACGTGGTCACCCAGGCCCGCTACGACGCGCGCAATCCCGGCGCGCTCAAGCAACTGGTGGCCAGCAAGGCCAAGGTGCTGGCCTTCCCGCAGACCGTGCTCGATGCCTCCTACAAGACCACCATGGCGGTCTATGCGGAGCTGGCCGAGAAAAATCCTGCGTGGAAGAAGATCTACGGCGACTACCGCAACTTCCAGCGCGACGAGGTGCTGTGGTTCCGCTTTGCCGAGGCGCGCTACGACGCCTTCATGTCGGCGCAAAAGCTGTGAAGTCGCGGCGCCCTCGGGCGTCATGCGGGAAAGCCGGGCACTGCCCGGCTTTTTTCATGCTCGCAGGGGACCGGCGCACGCCGGGGTCCGAACGAAAAAAGGCCCCGCAGTTGCGGGGCCTTTGCTGTCCTTGAGGGAGCCTGCGATCAGCTGCCGGACTTGCTCTCGCCCGGCGTGGCCGGTTGCTCGCGCTGCAACTGGTCCTGCAGCGCCTTGAGCGCATCGTCCTCGCTGCCCGGGGCCGAAGGCTCGCCAGGCGTTGCTCCGGGGGCAGGTGGCTGGTTCGCGCCGTCGCCGTTGAACATGGGGTCGTTGAAGTCGATGGCCTCGGGCATGGATGCCTCCATCTCCTGGCGCACCTTGTCCAGGTCGTACTCCACCTTCTTGTCCAGCCCGCTGGAGACGATGCCGGGGAAGATGATGATCAGGGCCACCATGAGCAGCTGGATCAGCAGGAAAGGGATGGCGCCCGCATAGATCTGCATGGTGGTCACGGGCTCGGTCATCTTCTTGGTGACCTTGTCCACGTAGGCCTTGGCCGGGGCCACGCTGCGCAGGAAGAACAGCGCGAAGCCGAAGGGCGGGTGCATGAACGAGGTCTGCATGTTCACGGCCAGCAGCACGCCGAACCAGACCAGGTCGATGCCCAGCTTGTCGGCCACGGGGGCCAGCAGCGGCACGACGATGAAGGACAGCTCGAAGAAGTCCAGGAAGAAGGCCAGCACGAAGATCATGATGTTGACCACGATCAGGAAGCCGATCTCGCCGCCGGGCAGGGACACCAGCAGTTCCTCCACCCACTTGGGGCCGTCCACGCCCTGGAAGGTCAGGCCGAACATGGTCGCGCCGATCAGGATGAACATCACGAAGCACGACAGCTTGGTGGTGGACATCAGCGCCTGCTTGAGCAGGTCCATGCTCAGGCGGCCGCGCACGAAGGCCATGATGGCCGCGCCCAGCGCACCCATGGCGCCGCCTTCGGTGGGGGTTGCCACGCCCAGGAAGATGGTGCCCAGCACCAGGAAGATCAGCAGCAGCGGCGGGATCAGCACGAAGGTCACGCGCTCGGCCATGCGGCTGAGCAGGTGCAGGCCCGTGAGCTTGTTGAACATGGCGGCAATGAAAGCCAGCGCCACGCCGAAGCACATGGACACCACGATGGTCTCGTCCAGAGCGACCTTCTCCACCACATCGCCGGACCACCAGGTGTGCAGCTGGGGCATGTACTGGGCGACCACCATCGAGGCGGCCACGCACAGCACGGTCAGCACCAGGGTGGAAGGCAGGCCGGAGTTGCCGTTGGGCTCGCGCAGCGTGCGCGCCTCGGGCGGCAGGGCGGGCACCATGGCGGGCTTGAAGATGGCCAGCACGACGATGAACAGCGCATAGAAGCCCGTCAGCATCAGGCCCGGCAGGAAGGCGCCCTTGTACATGTCGCCCACGCTGCGGCCCAGCTGGTCGGCCAGCACGATCAGCACCAGGGATGGCGGAATGATCTGCGCCAGCGTGCCGGAGGCCGCGATCACGCCCGAGGCCACCCGGCGGTCATAGCCGTAGCGCATCATGATAGGCAGGGAGATCAGGCCCATGGAGATCACCGATGCCGCGACCACGCCCGTGGTCGCCGCCAGCAGCGCGCCCACGAAGATCACCGCAAAGGCCACGCCGCCGCGCACGGGGCCGAAGAGCTGGCCCACGGTCTCCAGCAGGTCCTCGGCCATGCCGCTTCGCTCCAGTATCAGCCCCATGAGGGTGAAGAACGGTATGGCCAGCATCGTCTCGTTCTGCATGATGCCGAAGATGCGCAGCGGAAGGGCCTGCAGCAGGGCTTCGGGCAGCACGCCCAGTTCGATGCCGACAAAGGCGAAGAACAGGCCGCAGGCGCCCAGGCTGAACGCCACGGGAAAACCCACGAGCAGGAAAAGTATCAGCCCCGCGAACATGATCGGGGCCAGGTTGTGGATCACGAATTCCATGATGTCTGTTTCCCCGATCAGGCGCTTTGCCCGCTTTTGTCCTTGGCACCTGCCAGCCCGCGCAGGGCGTCGGCCAGGTCTTCCTCGGCGGTCTTCTCGCCCTTCTTGGCCGTGGGATCGTCGATCAGGCCCTTCAGGAAAGCGATGCGCTTGATCAGCTCCGACATGCCCTGCAGCAGCAGCAGCCCGAAGCCCAGGGGAATCATCAGGTAGACGGGCCAGCGCACCAGGCCGCCTGCATTGCCCGACATCTCGCCGGTCTGCATGGCCTGGATCACGAAGGGCGTGCCGAACCACAGGATGGCCAGGGCCATGGGGGTCAGGAAGAAGACGAAGCCGAAGATGTCGATCCAGATCTGCGTGCGCTTGGACAGGCGGCTGGCGATCACATCCACCTTCACATGCTCGCCCTGCAGCAGCGTGTAGCCGGCGGCCAGCAGGAAGGAGGCCGCGAACAGATACCACTGCACTTCGAGGTAGGCGTTCGAGCTGGTGTGCAACACCTTGCGAACGATGGCATTGATGCCGCTGATGACCGTGGAGGCCAGGATCAGCCAGATAAGCCATCGCCCGACCAGGCTGTTGAGCCAGTCGACCCCCCTTGAGAATTTGAGCAAAGCCTGCATGGTGTCTCCAAAAAGTAGGCTGTATTGGGTCCGTCGCCGTACGCCAGCCTGTAGGCCGGCGCGCAGCGCTCTTGTCGGCGCATGGACCAAAGCCGTCGATTCTACGGAGACCCGAACGCCGCAGGCGGCCCGCTCCCCCTAAAAGAAATCCGTGTGAACCCGAGGAAACGTCCCTTTCAAGTGGCGGTGTGTGGCTTGCGGGCCCCCAGTTTGCGGTATAGCGTGGCGCGGCTGATGCCCAGCGCGCGGGCGGCGCGGGTCACATTGCCCTGGGCGTCCTGCAGGGCCTGCTCGATCAGCACGCTCTCGCTGGCGCGCAGCGGGCTGGGCTGGGCGGCGGCAGCGAGTGCCGCCGTGCCCAGCGCGGGCAGCAGCTGGCGCAGCTGGGGGCCGGGCTGCACCAGGGCCTGCAGCCGCAGTCCCGACCACAGCGGCAGGCGCAGCGGCTCGTTGGGACGCAGGCGCGCATGGTCCACCAGCGCCGTCCAGGGCATGGCCAGCAGTTCGCTGCAGTGCAGCGGCTGGCCCGGCAGCGACAGCGGCTGGGGCACGAGCTGGCGGGCCAGGGTATTGCTGCCCGCCACATGCCCTTCGGCGTCCACGGCCAGCAGGCCTTCGCCCTCCTGGCCCAGCGGCCCGCCGGGCCAGTTCAGGTGCAGAAGCAGGGCATGGGGCAGGGCGCGCAGCAGCCGGTCCTCGATGGCGCGGGCACAGCGCAGCGCCAGGTGCATGAGTTCGGGCCGCTCCGGCACATCCACGCCCGTGATGTCCAGCATGCCCAGGCAGCTCCCGTCCGGGCCGGACAGCGGCGCACCCGCGCAGCTGTAGTGGCGGTTGGCCTCGAAGAAATGCTCTGCCCGGTGCAGCCAGACGGGGCTGTGCTCGGCCAGGGCCGCGCCAATGGCCGTGGTGCCCACGCCCTGCTCGGACAGGTCCACGCCCACGCGGGCGATGGCCTGCACGCGGATGTCGCTGCGCTCCAGCGGCCCCTGCACCTCCAGCACCGTGCCGCGTGCATCGGTCAGCAGGCTGAAGTAGTGCATGGCGCCCACGGCGCCCACCAGCTGGGCCATCACGGGGCGCGCGGCCTGCAGCAGCACCTCATGGCCATCACGGGTCTGGCGCAGCGCATGCGGCCCCAATGCTTCGTAGACCACGCGCTCGTCCGGGCGGCGGCCTGCCGCCAGGCAGCGCTGCCAGGAGCGCCACAGCCAGGGTGCGATGCCGGGCGGTGAGCCGGCGAGCGCCTGATCGCCGAAAACCAGGCTGCGGGCCCGGGCGACCTGCTGGTGGCGCGGATCGGCGGGGCAGGGCTGCGCGGCGTCGGGGCTCAGGGCGAACATGGGGCGGGGACTCCTGTGGCTGGCTGGCAAAGATTGCGAACGGGCTGGCAGGCTGGCACGGTCGAGGCCGGGGCGCGCAGGCGCAAGCGGTGCGGGCTGCGGCTGCGGTGAAGACTGTGTCATTTTGAGAATATCCGCGCCGCCCGGCCCGGGCTTGCGGGTCAACCCTAGAACGGGCGCCTGCGGGCAGGGCGACCATGGCAGGCGAGGTTCCCGGCGTTCCCCCACGTTCCAGATCACCGCCGATCACAGGCAGGAGACAGCACGATGAATGTCCAGCTCACCGTCAACGGGCGCGCGCAGCGCATCGACGTTCCGCCCAACACCTTGCTCGTGCATGCGCTGCGCGAGCACCTGCGCCTGACCGGCACGCATGTGGGCTGCGACACCAGCCAGTGCGGGGCCTGCACCGTCATCGTCGACGGCCACGCCGTCAAGTCCTGCGCCATGCTGGCCGTGCAGGCCGAGGGCTGCGAGGTGCGCACCATCGAAGGGCTGGCGGATATCGACGGCGGCCTGCACCCCATGCAGGCGGCCTTCAAGGAGTGCCACGGCCTGCAATGCGGCTTTTGCACGCCGGGCATGGTCATGAGCGCCGTGGACCTGTGCCAGCGCCAGCCGTGCGCGGGTGATCGCGAGATCCGCGAGGCGCTGGAGGGCAACCTGTGCCGCTGCACGGGCTACCAGAACATCGTGGCCGCCGTGAAAAAGGGCAGCCAGGCCATGGCAGGGCCTGCGGCCTGAGCGCCGCAGGCCACCACAAGGAGACAGCCATGGGTGCATCCGACTTTTCCAAGCTCCCCCACATCGGCGAGCCCGTCAAGCGCAAGGAGGACTACCGCTTCCTCACGGGCGCGGGCCAGTACACCGACGACATCGCGCTGGCCGCCCAGGCCCATGCGGTGTTCGTGCGCTCGCCGCACGCGCATGCGCGCGTGCGCTCCGTTTCCACCGATGCGGCCAAGGCCGCGCCCGGCGTCATCGGCGTGCTCACGGGCGCCGACGTGGCGGCCGACAAGATCAACGGCCTGCCCTGCGGTTGGCTGATCACCAGCACCAACGGCGAGCCCATGAAGGAGCCGCCGCATCCCATTCTGGCGCTGGACACCGTGCGCTACGTGGGCGACCAGGTCGCCATGGTCGTGGCCGAGACGCTGGAGCAGGCGCGCGACGCGGCCGAGCTGGTGGAGGTGGACTACGACCCGCTGCCCGCCGTGGTGCTGGTGGCCGACGCGGCGGCCGGCAGCGTGTCCGGCGCGGTGGTGCACGACATCGCCCCCGACAACCACTGCTACAAATGGGCCATCGGCGACAAGGCCGCCGTGGACGCCGTGTTTGCGGGCGCCGCCCACATCGCCCAGCTGGACCTGGTCAACAACCGGCTGATTCCCAACGCCATGGAGCCGCGCGCGGCCATCGGCAGCTACAGCCGCGCCAATGACGAGTACACGCTGTATGTGGCCAACCAGAACCCGCACGTCGAGCGGCTGCTGATGACGGCCTTCGTCATGGGCCTGCCCGAGCACAAGGTGCGCGTGATCGCGCCCGACGTGGGCGGCGGCTTCGGCTCCAAGATCTTCCTGTATGCCGAGGATGTCTGCCTGACCTGGGGCGCGCGAAAGCTCAACCGCAACATCAAGTGGACGGCCGACCGCAGCGAGTCCTTCCTCACCGACGCCCATGGCCGTGACCACGTCAGCCATGCCGAGATGGCCATGGACGCCAGCGGCAAGTTCCTGGCCATGCGCGTGCACACGGATGCCAACCTGGGCGCCTACCTGAGCACCTTCGCCAGCGCCGTGCCCACCATCCTCTATGCCACCTTGCTGGCCGGCCAGTACGCCACACCCCAGGTCTATGTGGAGGTCGATGCCTGGTTCACCCACACCGCCCCCGTCGATGCCTACCGGGGCGCGGGCCGGCCCGAGGCCACCTACCTGCTGGAGCGCCTGGTCAGCCGCTGCGCCTGGCAACTGAACCTGTCGCAGGCCGAGATACGGCGGCGCAACTTCGTCACCAGCTTTCCCTACCAGACGCCCGTGGCCCTGCAGTACGACGTGGGCGACTACGGCGCATGCATGGACAAGGCCGAGGCCCTGGCCGACGTGGCCGGCTTTGCCGCGCGCCGTGCCGACAGCGAGGCGCGGGGCCTCAGGCGCGGCCTGGGCTACAGCAGCTACATCGAGGCCTGCGGCCTGGCGCCCAGCAACATCGCGGGCGCCCTGGGCGCGCGGGCCGGCCTGTTCGAATGCGGCGAGGTGCGCGTGCACCCCACGGGCAGCGTCACCGTGTTCACGGGCTCGCACAGCCACGGCCAGGGGCACGAGACCACCTTCGCCCAGGTGGTGGCCGCGCGCCTGGGGATACCCGTGGAGAACGTGGACATCGTCCACGGCGACACGGGCCGTGTGCCCTTCGGCATGGGCACCTATGGCTCGCGCTCCATCAGCGTGGGCGGCGCGGCCATCATGAAGGCGCTGGACAAGATCGAGGCCAAGGCCAAGAAGATCGCGGCCCACCTGATGGAGGCCAGCGACGCCGACATCGACTTCGCGGGCGGCGAGTTCACGGTGCGTGGCACGGACAAGAAGATCCCCTTCGCCCAGATCGCGCTCACCGCCTATGTGCCGCACAACTACCCGTTGGACAAGCTGGAGCCCGGCCTCAACGAAACCGCCTTCTACGACCCCACCAACTTCACCTTTCCCGCAGGCACCTACATCTGCGAGGTCGAGGTGGACCCGGCCACGGGCGTGGTGCGCGTGGACCGCTTCAGCGCCGTGGACGACTTCGGCACCATCATCAATCCCATGATCGTCGAGGGCCAGGTGCACGGCGGCGTGGCCCAGGGCATAGGCCAGGCGCTGCTGGAAAACTGCGTCTACGACCGCGAGACCGGCCAGCTGCTCACCGGCAGCTTCATGGACTACGCCATGCCGCGCGCCGACGACTTCCCCGAATTCAAGCTCGGCACCGTCTGCACGCCCTGCACGCACAACCCGCTGGGCACCAAGGGCTGCGGCGAGGCGGGGGCCATAGGCTCGCCGCCCGCCGTCATCAATGCCGTGCTCGACGCACTGCATCCCCTGGGTGTCAGGGACCTGGACATGCCGGCCAGCCCGCACCGTGTCTGGTCGGCCATCGACGCCGCAGCCACCTCCTGAGGAGAGCGCCATGTACGCATTCACCTATGAAGCCCCAGGCACCACGGCCGACGCCGCCGCGCTGGCCGCGCAGGGAGGCCAGTACCTGGCCGGCGGCCAGAGCCTGCTGCCATCGATGCGCCTGCGCCTGGCGCGGCCCGAACAGATCGTGGACCTGAACCGCGTCCAGGGCCTGGCCGGCATTGCCGTCAACGGCCAGACCGTGGAAATCCGCGCCATGACGCGCCATGCCGACGTGGCCGCCAACCCGCAGGTCCAGGCCGCCATCCCGGCCCTGGCCGAGCTGGCCGGCGGCATCGGCGACCGCCAGGTGCGTGCGCGCGGCACCATCGGCGGTTCGCTGGCCAACAACGACCCCGCTGCCTGCTACCCCAGCGCCGTGCTGGGCCTGGGCGCCACCGTCGTCACCGACCGGCGCGAGATCGCGGCCGACGACTTCTTCCAGGGCATGTACACCACGGCGCTGGGCAGCGGCGAGCTGATCACGGCCGTGCGCTTTCCCGTGCCGAAGAAGGCCGCCTACCTCAAGTTCAAGCAGCCCGCCTCGCGCTTCGCCCTGGTGGGCGTCTTCGTCGCCCAGACCGACAGCGGCGTGCGCGTGGCCATCACGGGCGCCGGGCTCAGCGTGTTCCGCCACGCGGGGCTGGAGGCCGCGCTCAACCAGAGCTTCACGCCCGACGCGGCCGCCCAGGTGCTGATCGACCATTCCGACCTCAACAGCGACCTGCATGCCAGCGCACGCTACCGGGCGCAATTGATCAGCGTGCAGACGCAGCGTGCGGTATCGCAGATGCTGGGGTGACACGGCGGATGCCTTCCGAGCAAGCCATTGCCTCCATAGACGCCCTGGCCGCCGCGCTGCAGGCCGAAGGCTATTTCGCCGACCGGCGCCTGGCCACGGCCGTCTTCCTGGCCCTGCGGCTGCAGCGGCCGCTGCTGCTGGAGGGCGAGCCCGGCGTGGGCAAGACCGCGCTGGCCCAGGCGCTGGCACGCGTGCTGGCGCGCCGCCTGATCCGGCTGCAGTGCTATGACGGCATGGAGCAGCGCGAGGCGCTGTATGAATGGAACTACGCGGCCCAGCTGCTGCACCTGCGTGCGGCCGAGCTGGCCTCGGCGCAGCCCGCGGCCGCACCGCAGCACGACCGCCTGCAGCGCGCCGAGCAGGAGGTCTACCAGGAGCGCTACCTGGTAAGCCGCCCGCTGCTGCAGGCCCTGCAGCAGCCCGAGCCCGGCGCCGTGCTGCTGATCGACGAGATCGACCGTGCCGACGAGCCCTTCGAGGCCTTCCTGCTCGAATACCTGGGCGAGTACCAGGTCAGCATTCCCGAGCTGGGCACGGTGGCGGCACGCGTGCCGCCCGTGACCGTGCTCACCAGCAACCGCACGCGCGACCTGCACGATGCCGTCAAGCGCCGCTGCCTCTACCACTGGCTGGACTATCCCGGGCGCGAGCGCGAGCTGGCCATCGTGCGCGCCCTGGTGCCCTGGGCCGGGCAGGCCCTGACCGCCCAGGTGGCGAGCTTCGTGGGACGGCTGCGCAGCCAGCCCTTTGCCGACGCCTTCCAGCGGGTGCCCGGCATTGCCGAAAGCGTGGAATGGGCCAAGGCCCTGGTGGCGCTGGACACCCTGATGGTCGATCCCGAAGTCGTGCACGACACGGCCGGCATCCTCTTCAAGCAGCGCGAGGACGTGGCCGCGCTCACGCCCGAGCGGCTGCAGCAACTGCTGGCGCCGGAGCCCGCGCCGTGACGGCTGGGGCAGCCGGTGCAGCCGATGGGGGCGAGCGCACCAGCTGGCTGGGCGATGCGCGCAGCGGCAAGCTGGCTGGCAACCTGGTCGGCTTTGCGCGTGCGCTGCGCCGCGCGGGCGTGCCCGTGGATGGCGGGCGCATGGCGCTGGCCCAGCAGGCCCTGCCCCTGGTCGGCCTGGCGCGCGAGGACATGGCCGCCGCGCTGGAGGCCGTATTTGTGAGCAACGCCCAGGACCGCGCCGTGTTCCGCGAACTGTTCGACGCCTACTTCCGCAATCCCGATGTGGCCCAGCAACTGCTGGCCCAGTTGCTGCCGCAGGCGCCCCGGCCGTCCGCGCCGCGCCACCGCCCGCGCGTGCAGGAAGCCCTGTCGCCCCGCCAGGCAGGCGAGGGCAGGGCCGCCGTCGATGAAGAGCTGAAGCTGGACGCCGCCATGACGGCCAGCGAGCGCCACCGCCTGCGCCATGCCGACTTCAACCAGCTCAGCGCCAGCGAATACCTGCTGGTGCAGCGCCTGGCCCGGGACATTGCCCTTCCCTTGCCCCGCTACCGCAGCCGCCGCACGCGCACCGGCCAGCGCGGCGCGGTGCCCGACTGGGCTGCCAGCCTGCGTGCGGCATCGCACCACGGCGGCGAAATGCTGCAGCTGCTGCGGCGCGAACGCCTGCACCTGCCGCTGCCCTGGCTGGCCCTGGTCGATGTCTCGGGCTCCATGGAGCGCTATGCGCGGCTGCTGCTGGCCTTCCTGCACGCGGCCACCAGCACGCAGCGCCATGCGGGCCTGCGCCGTCACGTCTTCAGCTTCGGCACCGAGCTGCGCGACCTGGGCCCGGCCTTTGCCCAGGCCGATACCGACGCCATGCTCGAGCGCGCCAACGCCGCCATTGCCGACTTTGGCGGCGGCACGCGCCTGGGCAGCAGCCTGGGCGAACTGCGCCGCCTGCATGCGCGCCACCGGGTTTCAGGCCTGGTGGGCCGGCGCACCCTGGTGCTCATCATCAGCGACGGCCTGGACACCGGCGATGCCGCCGAGCTGGACCGCGAACTGGCCTGGCTGCGCCGCCATAGCGCGCGGCTGCTGTGGCTCAACCCGCTGCTGCGCTTTGACGGGTATGCCCCACTGGCCCAGGGGGCGGCCGTGCTGCATCGTCATGCCCATGCCATGCTTGCGGTACACAACCTGGAATCGCTGCAGCAGCTGGCCGGTCACCTGGCGCGGCTGCTGGCGGCGCCAGGCCGCTGAGCCGCTTGCGGCCACCCCCATCGCAGAAAGGAATTGCCATGGAAATGCAAGCCAGCCGTTCCCTCGCCGTCAGCCAGCAGCAGGCCTGGGAGGCGCTCAACGATCCCGAAACGCTCAAGGCCTGCCTGGCCGGCTGCGACCGCTTCGAACCCTTGGGCGATGACCAGTACGCCGTGGGCATGGCGGTCAAGGTGGGGCCGGTATCGGCCAAGTTCAGCGGCAAGGTCACGCTGTCCGACATCACGCCGCCCGAGCGCTACCGCATCGCCTTTGAAGGCCAGGGCGGCGTGGCCGGCTTCGGCAAGGGCGAGGCCGACGTCACCCTCACTCCCGAGCCCGCTGACGCCGCAGGCCAGCCGCGCTGCCTGCTCAGCTACAGCGTGCAGGCCCAGGTCGGCGGCAAGATCGCCCAGCTGGGCCAGCGGCTGATCGACGGCGCCGCCCGCAACATGGCCGACGACTTCTTCGCGCGCTTCGACACGCTGATGCAGCAGCGCCACCCGCGCGCGGCGGCAGCGCCTGCCGATGCAGGCGACACCGCCGACCTGTCCCACCTGCCTGCCGGCCTGGCCGATGAAACCGGCCACATCGAGCCCACCGTGGACGCCCAGGCCTGGGAGCACGACGCCGCAGCCGGCGTGGCCACGCCGCTGGATGCCGCACCGGCCACCGAGGCCGAGGAACGCTCGCGCCGCGCTATCCCGCTGTGGTGCTGGGGGCTGGCCATCGTCGTCGTTCTCGGGGCCGGCTGGCTGCTCTCGCGGTACTGAGTCCTTGCGCCGACCCACGGCTTTTCCCACCCACCCTGAACGATGCGCGCTGGCGCAGCACAATAGCCGCCGAAAAACGCCAGGCGCCCAGCTGCACATGCAAGCCAGGTGCCGGCGTGGAGATTTGCAATGGAAAACCTGGATGTTCATGTTCTGCGCCACCTCGCGCAATGGCGCGCTCAGGGCGAGCGCGCGCTGCTGGCCACGGTGGTGCGTACCTGGGGCTCGTCGCCCCGGCCCATCGGCTCCATCATGGCGCTGGGGGCCTCGGGCGCCGTGGTCGGCTCCGTGTCCGGCGGCTGCATCGAGGACGACCTGATCGCCCGCTACAGCCACGCCTCGGACGCCGACGCCCTGAGCGACGGCGCGCCCCGGCTGCTGCGCTACGGCGTCAGCGCCGACGAGGCCCACCGCTTCGGCCTGCCCTGCGGCGGCACGCTGGAGCTGCTGCTCGAATTCAATCCCGACGCTGCTGCGCTGCAGCAACTCGTGCAATGGCTGGACGAAGGCCGCATGGTGCGGCGCACCGTGGACAAGGCCACCGGCCAGGTCGTCCAGCAGGTCAGCGACGCGCCCGAGCCGCTGGTGCATGCCGGGCAGCAGGTCGCCAACAGCTTCGGGCCCGAGTACCGCATGCTGCTCATCGGCGCAGGCCAGCTGTCCGAATACCTGGCCACCATGGCGCTGTTCAACGGCTTTGCGGTCACCGTCTGCGACCCGCGCGAGGAATACAGCCGCCACTGGAGCGTGGCCGGCGTGCAGCTGTCGCGCGAGATGCCCGACGACCTCGTGCGCACCATGCGCGCCGATGCGCGCACCTGCATCATCGGCCTCACGCACGACCCCAAGCTCGACGACCTGGCGCTCATGGAAGCCCTGGAATCCCCGGCCTTCTACGTGGGCGCCATCGGCTCGCGCCGTAACACCGCGCTGCGCCTGCAGCGCCTGAGCGAGCACTTCGGCCTGGGCGACGCACAACTCGCGCGCCTGCGCGGCCCCATCGGCCTGTACATAGGCAGCAAGACGCCTCCCGAAATCGCCGTCAGCATCATGGCCGAGGTCCTGGCCGCCAAGAACGGCGTGGCCCTGCCGCGCGGCATGACCGTGGAAGAAGGCAAGCTCGCCGCAGCCCAGCCCCCGCAGCCGCTGGAGGATGACGGGCCCGAGGGCATCACGCCCCTGGTGTGCGGAGTGGGTTAGACCACCGCATGGAAGGCCTTGTTGGCAATCTTCCAGCCGGCCTCGGTCTTGAGCAGCACGAAGTAGTCGATGAAGGTGATGGCGCCGTGCACCAAGGTGATCTTGGCGCTGGCCGCCGTGCCGCCGATGTCGATGGCGTCGATGCTGCGGCGGCGCGTGGCCTCGTCGGCGGCGGGCTGGCCCTTGAAGCGGGCGCAGTAGGTGTCGATGTCCCAGGAGGTCAGCGGGCCTTCGCGCACGCTTTCGATGCGGGCGGTGGGCATGAAGGCGGCGCGCATGTGGGCGCTGTTGTCCTCGGCATGGCCGCGCATGTACAGCTCCAGCGGCACGCGCACGGCGGCTTCTTCGGGATGGTCGGTCAGGCGTGGGTTGGCAGTCGTCATGGTGTTCTCCTGGGACGGATGGATGGCGGCCTGCGCTTGCAGGCCGGCGGCCGCGCATCGTAGCCACAAGCGCGGGGGGCAGTCCAACCGGGGGCGAGGCGCGGGCCGCGCCGGGGTGCGGTGCAATGCCTTGTTTTCAATGGACTTTTCGGCCGATGCACCCCGCATTGGCCGTGCCTGGGTCAACAGTGTTTTGAGCGCCATGCCCTGTCTGCATGCCGGCCGGCGCGTGCCCGTGCGGGCCAGAAAACGCTCTGGTCAGAGCGGGTAAAGCCGGGGTAAAGCGGGGGTAATGCCTGCGTAAAACGGCGTTCTGCCTCGTTTTGGAGAGCATGGGACTGGCTACCATAGCCGCATCCGCCGCCGTTCCCCGTTCCGGGGCCGGACCCACGGTTTCCTCCCACGACTTCCCGCAGTGACCATGAAACGCCTGTCAAGCAGCCCCTTTGTTGCAGATGCCCACGGCGTACGCCAGCGCGGCCGGGTACGGCCCGCACTGATGTGGGGCGTGGTGGCACTGGCCCTGGTGGCGGGGGGCGGGCTGTGGTGGTGGAACAAGCGGGCGCCGGCCCAGGGCGAGCAGGCCTCGGCCGGTGCGCCCGGCCCGGGTGGCGGGCGTGCGGGAGGCGGCCGGCGCGGCCCCGGCGGGCCGGGTGGGCCTGGCGGCCCCGGCGCCATGGGAGCCCAGGCGCAGCCGGTGTCCGTGGGCGTGGTGGAGCGGCGCGACATGCGCGTGCTGATCAGCGCCATCGGCACCATGAACCCGCGCGCCACGGCCGTGGTGCGCGCCAAGGTGTCGGGCGAGTTGCTGCGCCTGCATTTCAAGGAAGGCGACGAGGTCAAGGCCGGCCAGCTGCTGGCCGAGATCGATCCGCGCAGCTTCCAGGCCAGCTTCAACCAGATCCAGGGCACGCTGCAGCGCGACCAGGCGCTGCTCAAGAACGCCCAACTGGACCTGCAGCGCTACAAGGAGCTGCAGGCCCAGGATTCCATTGCCGGCCAGCAGGTCGATACCCAGGCTGCGCTGGTGCGCCAGTACCAGGGCACGGTGGCCGCCGACCAGGCCCAGGCCGATGCGGCCAAGCTGCAACTGAGCTACACGCGCATCACGGCGCCCATTGCGGGCCGGCTGGGCCTGCGCCAGGCCGACCGGGGCAATGTGGTCAATCCTTCGGATGCCAACGGCATCGTCACCATCACCCAGGTCAAGCCCATCGACGCGGTGTTCTCCGTGCCCGAGGCCCATGTGGGCACGCTGGCGCGGCGCCTGGCCGAGGGGCGCGAGCTGCCCGTGGAGCTGTGGGATCGTGACCTGAAGCAGCAACTGGGGCGCGGCCGCCTCAATGCGGTGGACAACAGCATCGACATCGCCACCGGCACCATCAAGGCCAAGGCCGCCTTCGACAATGCCGAGGGCCGGCTGTTCGCCAACCAGTTCGTCAACGTCAAGCTGGAAGTGGACCGGCTGGAGCAGGCGCTGACCGTGCCGACCACGGCCGTGCAGAACAACTACGTCTACCTGGTCCAGGAGGATGGCACGGTGACGCAGCGGCGTATCGCCGTGGGCGTGACCGATGGCGACCGGGTGAGCGTGAAGGGCGAACTCAAGCCTGGCGAGCAGGTGGTGGTGGACGGCATTGACCGCCTGCGCGAAGGCGCCAAGGTCACGGTGATCGAGCCCGACAAGGTGCAGAAGGTGGACCAGGCCGTGCAGGATGCCTCCGGCCAGCCGCGCGGCATGCGCAACCTGCCGCCCGATGTGCGCGCCAAGCTGGCGACCATGAACCCCGACGAGCGCAAGGCCTACCTGCAGAAGCTGCGTGCCGAGCGCGGTGGGCAGCGCAATGGGGGTAACGGTGGCAACGGCGGCAACGTGACCGCGCCGGCGGCCGAAGGCTCCGCGCCCGCAGGCCGGTCGCCGGCACCGTCGCCCGGATCGCCCCAGCCTTCGCCCGGCCCTGCAGCTGCCGCGCCCTCTGCGCCCTCCGCGCCTGCTGCTCCGGCGGCTCCCGCTCCGGCCGGGCGCTGAGCAGCGCCCCGGCACCTGAAGACTGCAAGCCCTTCCAGGCGGCCCCATGAATCTTTCCCGCATCTTCATCCTGCGACCCGTCGCCACCTCGCTGCTGATGGTGGCGGTGCTGATCGCCGGCCTGTTGGCCTACCGGCTGTTGCCGATTTCGGCCCTGCCCGAGGTGGACTATCCCACCATCCAGGTCACCACGCTGTACCCCGGTGCCAGCCCCGACGTGATGACCTCCAACGTCACCGCGCCGCTGGAGCGCCAGCTGGGCCAGATGCCGGGGCTGTCGCAGATGTCGTCCACCAGCTCGGGCGGCGCCTCGGTGATCACGCTGCGCTTTGCGCTGGACATGGCCATGGACGTGGCCGAGCAGCAGGTGCAGGCCGCCATCAACGCGGGCTCCAACCTGCTGCCCAGCGACCTGCCCATGCCCCCGCTGTACAGCAAGGTCAACCCGGCGGACGCGCCCATCCTCACGCTGGCCATCACCTCGCCCTCGCTGCCGGTGATCCGCGTCAACGACCTGGTGGAAAACCGCCTGGCGCCCAAGCTCTCGCAGGTCAATGGCGTGGGGCTGGTGGCGATTGCCGGCGGGCGCCGGCCTGCCGTGCGCATCCAGGCCAACCCGACGGCGCTGGCCGGCCTGGGCATGACGCTGGACGATGTGCGCACCGCCATCGCCGCCGCCAACGTCAAGCAGGCCAAGGGCGGCTTCGACGGCCCGGCGCGCGCCTCCACCATCGATGCCAACGACCAGCTGCAGTCGGCGGCCGAGTACCGCAACCTCATCATCGCCTTCAAGAACGGCCTGCCCGTGCGCCTGTCCGACATCGCCCAGACCGTGGATGATGCCGAGAACACGCGCCTGGCCGCCTGGGCCGGCACGCCCGAGGGTGGGTCGCGCGCAGGCGTGATCCTCAATATCCGGCGCCAGCCCGGCGCCAATGTGATCGAGACGGTGGACCGCATCAAGGCGCTGCTGCCCCAGCTCAAGGAGACCCTGCCGGCCTCGCTGGACGTGCAGGTGCTGACCGACCGCACGGTGACCATCCGCGCCTCGGTCAACGACATGCAGCTGGAGCTGATGCTGGCCATCGCCCTGGTGGTGGCGGTGATCTTCGTCTTCCTGCGCAGCGCCTCGGCCACGCTGATACCGAGCTTTGCCGTGCCGCTGTCGCTGATCGGCACCTTCGGCGTGATGTACCTGGCCGGCTTTTCCATCAACAACCTCACGCTGATGGCGCTGACGATCTCCACCGGCTTCGTGGTGGACGATGCCATCGTGATGATCGAGAACATCGCGCGCTTCGTGGAAAAGGGCGAGCCGCCCATGCAGGCCGCGCTCAAGGGCGCCAAGCAGATCGGCTTCACCATCATCTCGCTGACGATTTCGCTGATCGCCGTGCTGATCCCGCTGCTGTTCATGGGCGACGTGGTGGGGCGGCTCTTCCACGAGTTCGCCATCACCATGGCGGTGGCCATCCTGATCTCGGCCGTGGTCTCGCTGACGCTCACGCCCATGCTGTGCGCACGGCTGCTGCGCCACCAGCCCGAAGGGGCCGAGGAGGAAAAGCACGGCCGCCTGTACCACGCCACGGGCCGCTTCTTCGACCGCACCATCGCCGGCTACGGCCGCATCCTCACCTGGGTGCTGGACCGGCGCGGCCTGACCTGGATCGTCTTCCTGGCCACGCTGGCCGTGACCGTGCTGCTGTACTTTGCCGTGCCCAAGGGCTTCTTCCCGGACCAGGACACGGGCACCATCCAGGCCACGACCGAGGCCGACCAGTCCATCTCGTTTGCCGCCATGGCCGAGCGCCAGCAGGCCCTGGCCGAGCTGCTGCTCAAGGACCCTGCCGTGCAGAGCATCTCGTCCTTCATCGGCGTCGATGGCAGCAACACCACGCTGAACACGGGCCGGCTGCTGATCGACCTCAAGCCCCATGGCCAGCGCGATGGCGTGCCCGCCGTGCTGCGCCGCCTGTCCGACGATGCGCTGCAGATTCCGGGCATACGCCTGTACGCCCAGCCCGTGCAGGACCTGACCATCGAGGACCGCGTGGCGCGCACCCAGTACCAGCTGCTGATGTCCTCGCCCGACATGGCGCAGCTGGCCAAGAGCACCCAGGCCCTGGTCGAGCGCATGCACGGCCTGCCCGAGCTGGTGGACGTGGGCAGCGACCTGCAGGACCAGGGCCTGCAGGCCTTCGTGCAGATCGACCGGGCCCAGGCCAGCCGGCTGGGCGTGACGGTCTCGGCCATCGACACGGCGCTGTACAACGCCTTTGGCCAGCGGCTGATCTCCACCATCTTCACGCAGTCCAACCAGTACCGCGTGGTGCTGGAAGTGGCGCCGCAGTTCAAGATCGGGCCCGAGTCGCTGCAGGCCATCTATGTGGCCTCCAGCGCGGGCGCGCCCGTGCCGCTGTCCTCGGTGGCCACGGTCAGCGAGCGGCCCATGGCCCTGGCCGTGAACCATGTGGGCCAGCTGCCCGCCGCGACCATCTCGTTCAACACCGCGCCCGGCGTGTCGCTGGGCCATGCGGTCAAGGCCGTGCAGGACCTGATGGCCCAGCTGCGCACCGAGGGCCATATGCCGCTGTCGGTGGATGCCGCCTTCCAGGGCGCAGCCCTGGCCTTCCAGGCCTCGCTGTCCAACACGCTGCTGCTGGTGCTGGCGGCCGTGATCACCATGTACATCGTGCTGGGCGTGCTCTATGAGAGCACCATCCACCCGGTGACCATCCTGTCCACGCTGCCCTCGGCCGGCGTGGGCGCGCTGCTGGCCCTGCTGCTGGCGGGGCTGGACCTGGACATCATCGCCATCATCGGCATCGTGCTGCTGATCGGCATCGTCAAGAAGAACGCGATCATGATGATCGACTTCGCGCTGGAGGCGCAGCGCGAGGAGGGGCACACGCCGCGCGAGGCCATCTACCAGGCCTGCCTGCTGCGGTTCCGGCCTATCCTGATGACGACCTTGGCTGCTTTGCTGGGGGCCTTGCCGTTGATGTTGGGGACGGGGGTGGGCAGTGAGTTGCGGCATCCGTTGGGGGTGACGTTGGTGGGGGGCTTGCTGGTGAGCCAGTTATTGACTCTGTTCACTACGCCTGTGATTTATTTGACGTTTGAGGGGTGGGCGCAGAGGTGGCGGGATCGTTCTTCTCGGGAGAGCGTTCATGCCTGAGCTTGCGCTCTTGTCTTGGCTGGCGCCGCTGGCCGGGTCTCGGCCCGGCGGCCGACCTACTTTCTTGCCTCGCAGCAAGAAAGTAGGCAAAGAAATGCGCCCCCACTGCCCACGACCCTTCGCTTCGCTGCGGGCAACCTGCGTTGGGCGCGATGCGGGGTGTGCCGCAGAACTCGCTTTGCGCCTGTCTCTTATACACATCTCCGAGCCCACGAGACGCTGACGTTGATCTCGTATTCCGTCTTCTGCTTGAAAAGAGGGGGGGGGGGGGGGGGGGGGGGGGGGGGGGGGGGGGGGGGGGGGGGGGGGGGGGGGGGGGGGGGGGGGGGGGGGGGGGGGGGGGGGGGGGGGGGGGGGGGGGGGGG
>NZ_JAELTK010000346.1:0-253 GCF_016428765.1 Delftia sp. ASV31 | reverse complement strand
CCCCCCCCCCCCCCCCCCCCCCCCCCCCCCCCCCCCCCCCCCCCCCCCCCCCCCTTTTTCAAGCAGAAGACGGCATACGCGATCAACGTCAGCGTCTCGTGGGCTCGGAGATGTGTATAAGAGACAGCCTGTGGCCCGCGCCGATCTGACGCTGGAGCTGGACCAGGGGCGCGACGATGGCGCCATTGCGGGCTGGCTGGAGTACCGCGAGGGCCTGGTGGATGAGCAGGTGGCTCAGGCCATCGCCATCGCA
>NZ_JAELTK010000345.1:0-253 GCF_016428765.1 Delftia sp. ASV31 | reverse complement strand
CCCCCCCCCCCCCCCCCCCCCCCCCCCCCCCCCCCCCCCCCCCCCCCCCCCCCCTTTTCAAGCAGAAGACGGCATACGCGATCAACGTCAGCGTCTCGTGGGCTCGGAGATGTGTATAAGAGACAGCAGCTCGCCCGCCTCCACCAGCTTGCGCACCATGCGGCTGACGCTGGATTTCTCCAGCCCCAGGACCTGGGCCAGCTGCGAGGCCGCCATGCGCCCCTGTGCGCCGATCTCCAGGATGGCATGCACG
>NZ_JAELTK010000344.1:0-253 GCF_016428765.1 Delftia sp. ASV31 | reverse complement strand
CCCCCCCCCCCCCCCCCCCCCCCCCCCCCCCCCCCCCCCCCCCCCCCCCCCCCCCCCCCCCCCCCCCCCCCCCCCCCCCCCCCCCCCCCCCCCCCCCCCCCCCCCCCCCCCCCCCCCCCCCCCCCGCCCCCCCCCCCCCCCCCCCCCCCCCCCCCCCCCCCCCCCCCCCCCCCCCCCCCCCCCCCCCCCCCCCCCCCCCCCCCCCCCCCCCCCCCCCCCCCCCCCCCCCCCCCCCCCCCCCCCCCCCCCCCCC
>NZ_JAELTK010000045.1:0-48238 GCF_016428765.1 Delftia sp. ASV31 | reverse complement strand
CCCCCCCCCCCCCCCCCCCCCCCCCCCCCCCCCCCCCCCCCCCCCCCCCCCCCCCCCCCCCCCCCCCCTCTTTTAATGATACGGCCACCCCCGATATCTACACTGTTCGCATTTCGTCGGCAGCGTCAGATGTGTATAAGCCCCCCGTGCAAGCTCGTGCGTCAGAACATGCTTCAACCCCGGTCGCGGGTTACTGCGTCCACGACTGGACTTTGTTCTGAGTCAGGCCTGAATGAGGCGACTTCACTACGTCCGCCGTCGTTTCAGCGGACTTACGTCTTACACCAAATCGGCATCTCTAAGAACTGGAATTAAAATAGTTTTCAGCTGCCTTCGACAAGGGCGCATAGCAAGTCCCCCAAAATCCATGTTCACTCTGATGAGCCAAGAGCCACCAAATAAATTTTCTCGCACAAGCTACGGACCTGAGCCGTACCGCACGGCCGCCGAGGTCTCGTTAGACGAGCGTGTAGTTGCTGTATTAGAGGGCCAGGCAAAGTTCTTACTCCGTGAAGTCATTGGCCTGACCGCATTGAAGAAAATTCCAGAGGGATTGATCGCCAAGCGTTTCCAAGCTGAACTTCCTGTGAAAGTCGACCAGGTGCTGGAGTACATCAAGTCCAACGGACTACCAAATGGGTTTGGCGGTTGGGGCGTCCAGCTGAAAGAGTGTTCCAACGGCTGGCAACTGATCCAAATTGACGACCGTGGCCCCGACGCACTGCGGATTTTTGCCACAAGATACGACGCAGAACGGGCACTGCTGCTTTTGTGTGAGAGAACAGTCCAGCCCTATGTAATTGGAGCTCTGTCAGGTGAAAAATAGTCGGAGCGACTGGTCTTGGCCGGACCCCGACCGTCGCTAGCAGTACCCCATGGCGGCTGAGCCGAAAGGTTGCCGGCTGATGCTCACTTTGCAGCGCAATCCTCCTTCCACGCCCCCCAAACGCCCTGCCCCTTCAACACCTCGCCCACCCTCTTGCGCACCGCCCTGCTCGCCTGCCCATACCTGAGCAAAAACTCCGCCACCTCATCATCCGTATCCGAATGGAAAAACGCCATCGGCACCTTGAGCACTTCCGCCAACTTGCGCACGGTCAGGAGGTCCGGTCTGTGTTTCCCCAGCTCATAGCGATTGACCCGTGGCCAACCACAAACTGGTAGGCACCCGCCTCAAGTCCATCCGGCAGCCCCCATCTTCTTGAACGCCCTGCCAATCAGCTACGCAACTCGTAGTATCTGCGTCACGAAAAACCGGCAAGCATCACCCCTTTCTGAAGGAGATGCAATGTCAGACGCCAATGGAATGCTTCGTGGAGAGTCGAACCCATGAAGCACATCCCCCCATCCCCTCCCCCCGAAAACACCCACGCCCAGAAGCTCGCAACAGCGCTGCATGAAATGGACCGCTTCGTGCAGCAAGGCTGTGCCGAGGTTTCCGCCCTGGCCCAGCTGGCGCTGGCCTGGCTGGAGATTCCCGAAGGCCATCAGCGGCTGGACGTGGTGGCGCAGGCGCTGGTGACCATTCGCAATAGCGCTGAATCGCTGGCGGAGTACGCAGGCAGCGAAGCCCGGGTGATGAACTGCGAGTACGAGGACCAGGCAGAGGTGCGCCGCAGCGAGGCGGCCAAGGTGGCTGCCGAAGAGGCCGGGCATGTGTACACCGTGGCGGGCCCTGGGGCGGCGCGTTGAACACGGTCGGCGCGGGCCGGATGGGTGCGGCTGGCAGGTAGCTCGATCAATCCGCCCGCGTCTGCGCCCCGCCATCGGGCTCGAACGCAAAGCCCACGCCATAGACGGAGCGAATCCACTCATGGCGGTCGTCCGCCGCCTTGAGTTTCTTGCGCAGGTTCTTGATGTGGCTGTCGATGGCGCGCTCGTTCACGTCCAGTGTGTCGGCGCAGGCCAGCTCCAGCAGCTGCGCGCGGGAGTACAGGCGGCCGGGCTGGCGCATCAGGGCCTGCAGCAAGGTCAGCTCCCGCTTGGTCAGCGGCAGCACGCTGCCGTTGAGCATGGCGCGGCCCTGCTCGGGCAGCAGCGTCAGGCGTTGCTGCGCGGGGACGGGGCCGGCACTGCGGCGCAGCACGGCCTTGACGCGGGCCACGACTTCGCGCGGGGCGAAGGGTTTGCAGATGTAGTCGTCCGCGCCCAGCTCCAGGCCCAGCAGGCGGTCCATTTCCTCGACACGCGCGGTGAGCAGGATGACGGGGCTGGCGCTGTGGGGGCGGAACTGGCGCAGGATGTCCAGGCCATCGAGGCCGGGCAGCATGATGTCCAGCACGGTGAGGTCGGGCGGGGAGCGCAGCATGCGGTCCAGCGCCTCGCGCCCGTGGCGGATGTGCTCGACTTCGTAGCCGGCATGGCGCAGGTAGTCGATGACGATGGCGGCCATGTCGGTCTCGTCTTCGACCAGGAGGATGCGGGCAGGCTTCATGGCGCGGGATTTTCCAGCAAGGGCAGCCACAGCGTGATGCGCAGGCCGCCCAGCGGCGAGGCAGCCGCCTCGATGCTGCCGCCATGGGCCTGGACGATGGTGCGGCAGATGGCCAGCCCCAGGCCGGAGCCCCCCAGGCCGTCGCCGTCGCGCACGCGGGAGGCGTCCACGCGATAGAGGCGGTCGAACAGGCGCGGCAGGTGCTGGCTGGGCACGCCGGGAGCCGTGTCGTCCCAGCGCAGCTGCAGCATGCTGCGGTCCTGCATCTGGACGATTTCGGCAGACACCTGCAGCCGCCCGCCCGCAGCCGTGTAGCGCAGGCTGTTTTCCAGCAAGTTGGCAAACACCTGGTGCAGCCGGTGCGGGTCGCCCTGCACCAGCGGCGGCGGAATGCGCGCGGCCAGTTGGTCCACGGCGGAGCGGTCGAGGCCAATGCCGACCTGCTCGAAGCCGGGCCGCGCGCCGTCCAGTGCCTCGCCCAGCAGGGTCAGCACATGCACGGGCACATGGCCCGAGCCGTGCAGGGCCTGCGGGTCGTCCAGGCTCACGCGCAGGTCGCTGACCAGCCGTATCAGTCGCATGATCTGCCGGTGCAGGCGCAGCGCCATGCGGTCGTCCATGGGCAGCACGCCGTCCTGCACGGCCTCGACCTCGGCGCGCATGGTGGACAGGGGCGTGCGCAGCTCATGCGCCACATCGGCCAGCCAGCGCTGGCGCGAGGCCTCCATGGTGGCCAGCTGCACGGCCATGTCGTTGAAGGTTTCCGCAAGGCGGGCCAGCTCCGCATCGCCCTTGATGGCCACGCGCGTGTCCAGCCGCCCGGCCGCAATGCCGCGCAGGCCATCGACAAAGGCGGTCAGCGGCTCCAGCCAGCGCCGCGTGAGCCAGGCCGACAGCAGCAGCGCCAGCAGCAGGCCGGCCAGCCCGGTCCAGGCCACAAAACCCATCTGCTGCGCGAGGAAGGCGCGGTCCAGGTCGCGCTGCATGCCCTGCCCGGTCAGCACGGGGGACAGCACGATCTCGCCAATGGCCTGCCCGTTGGCGGCGCGCAGAACACGGTGCGCCGCACCGGGCTGCGGCGCCATGCCGGAGATGAGCTGGCCCTGGGCATCCAGCAGGCCCACGCGCGCCCACGGGCCGCCGAACGGGCGGTCTGGCGGCGGGCCTGGGCGATCTGTACGGTCTGTACGGTCGGAGCGATCTGATTGATCTGAGCGATCGGCACGCTCTCCGCCTTCCGGCCCAGGTGGCGGCGGAAACTCCGGGCCCGGCCCCGGACCGTGGCTTCCCTCAAAACCAGGCCTCGGCTCCGGCATGGGCATGGGTGTCCGTGGCCCGGGCTCGCCCGCAGGAAAGCCCCGGCCCATGCCTGCGCCCGGGCGCACCATGTCGCGCCAGAAACCGGGGTTGGCGCGCGCCGCATCCCAGCCACCGTTTTGATCGTGGTGCTGGACCAGCCGCTCGGCCAGCCCGTCCATGCCGGTCAGCTCCACCTCGGCCATGTACGGGCCCAGGCCCCGCTGCAGCCCCAGGCGCGAGAAGCCGAGAAACACCAGCAGCAGGGCCACCAGCAGCACGGCCAGGGCGAAGAAGGCCTTGTGCTGCAGCTTCAGGCGCGGGAGGCGGAGGCTCATTCAGTTGCTGCGTCAGACGGCAATGCCGATGGATATCGTGGCGGTATGGCCATTGGTGGTGTCTCCGGTGAAGGTGGGCGTCTGCCACGCGATCTGCTCGCTGGTGTTGTCGCCGAAGACATTGTCCGATGTCACGCTGACCCGCGACAGGTTGGAGACGCTGGCGCTGTAGCCGCTGACACCGGCATAGACGGCGCTGGCGATGTCCTTGGGCATGGCCATCTGCGAGGTCAGCAGCTTGTTGGTGTAGCTGCCGGCCGTGTTGAGGCTGCGGAACACCTCGAAGTGCATGTGCGGCCAACGCCCGTCATAGCAGCCCGGGAAGATGGTCACAAAGGTGCATTCGCCATTGCTGTCCGTCGCCTGCACGCCGCGCAGGAAGTTCTGGTTGAGCAGGTCGGTGGAGTACAGCGAATACTCGCCCTCGCGGGTGCAGTGCCACAGGTAGATGGCATAGCCTTCCAGCGGGCTGCAGTTGGTGCTGACGTTGACCAGGGTGATCTTGAGCGTCAGCGGCAGGCCCGCAGCCGTGCCGCTCATGCCGCCAAAGCTGCTGCGCAGGTCGCTGCGTACCACGCCGCTTTGCGACAGCACGTTGACCAGGCTGCCGCGCGAGCCGTTGGAGCCGTCGGCGGGGTAAGGGCCTTCGGTTTCCGTGGGATCGACCATGCAGGTGCCGGTCGTGGTTCCAGTCCCCGTGCCCGTACCAGTGCCCGTACCCGTGTCGGTGCCCGTTCCTGCCCCGGTTCCGGTGCCCGTGCCGGTTCCTGTCGAATCACTGGAATCACCACCACCGCCACAGGCGGACAGAAGCGTCACGGCGCCGCCAGAGGCCATCAGGCCCAGCATGCGGCGCCGGTCGAACAGGCGGCGCGCCATGACTTGCAGATCGTGCTGAAGGCCCAGGTCGTGGGCATCTTGAGAGTGGTTCATGGGGATGGCTTTTTCATGAGGGCCTGTGCGCAGGCCCGTGGGGTTGCAGACAGCCCGGCGGCGTGGCCCGCCGGGCCACGCGATCACTGCTGCGGATGGGGCGGCGGCCCGCCTGCGCCGGGCCCGCCGGCCGGCATGGCCACCAGTTGCCCGTTCAGGCTGCGGCAGGTGCCGGCCAGCGTCTTGCCATCAGGCATGGTCAGGGTCACGCTGTCACCTTCGGCCTTGCCCTGGCAGGCGGTATAGGCCTCGGGCGGCGGCGACGGCGGATTGCCGTGCCCCCCGTGGCCCTGCGCATGGCTGCAGGCCGCCGCGAAGGCCGCCATAGCCAGCACAAGGGCCGGGCGAATGCGTGAAGCGTTGGTTTGCGAGAAATCAATCATGGTCTTTTCCTGGAGTTGCCAAGGAATTCTTGCGACCAATCTGGGGGGAAATTGGGAGAAGTGGGGACGAGCTGGTACAAGCTCACAGAGCGAGTGAGTCAACAAGCTCTGCATCGCACAACAGAACCATGAAATCAACAAGATTCCTGCTGCTGGCCGCCCTGCTCGGCCCACCCGCTCTTGCTGCAGATCTGACCGTGATCGAAATGCATGCGGCAAGCGGCAATGATCGCCCGTACAGCCTGGATGGCCAGCGGGTCAGTCCGGCTCAGTTGAGAAACACACTCTCCAGGAAGCTGACCGCAGCCCCCGATGCCAAAAGCACGGCACGCATTGCCGTACTGGTCGATCCCGATGTGAAGGTCGGCGCCCTCTCCGAGCTTCGCGGTCTGGTGATGAAAGTGGGATTCGGCATGCCGCGCTATTTCATGACGACGCGGGTGAATGACAGGCTCTCCGAGATCCAGGTGAACTACAGCCCGGTCTTCCCGAGAAGCGGGCTGGAGGCGGTGATGTCGTCCGGCCAACCGGCTGCAGATCCAGCGGCAACAGCACCCACTCCGCCCCGCTGATCACAGCCCCAGCATTGTCTTTAGCAGTCAGAGGGCCGAGTTTTTATTCCAGCGTGACATTGGCCTTCTTGACCAGGCGCGCAAAGCGCTCCTGCTCGGAGCGCAGGAACTGGGCTGCCGCCTCGGGGCTGTTGAGCACGGTGTATTCGTCGCGCCGTGCAAAGCCGGCCTTGACCTCGGGGTCGGCAAAGGCGGTGGCGATGCCGTCGTGCAGGCGGCGCACCTGGGCGGGCGGCATGCCCTTGGGGCCTATGGCGGCCACCCAGCCGGCGATGTCCACGCCGGGAAAGCCCTGCTCTGCCACGGTGGGCACATCGGGCAGCGATGCCACGCGCTCGCGGCCCATGATGCCGATGGCACGCAGCGCGCCGGATTTGAGGTGCGCCTGCGCCGTGCCCACGGCGATCACGCCGAAGTCCACCTGCCCGCTGAGCAGGTCCACCACCATCTGGCCGACGCCCTTGTAGGGAATGTGGCGTGCCGTGGTGCCGGCCGCGTCCAGAAAGACTTCGGCCGCGAGGTGGAAGATGGTGCCGTTGCCGGACGAGGCGTAGTTGAGGTCGCCGGGCCGCGCCTTCATGAGCGCCTGCAGTTCGCGCGCATTGCGCGCCGCCACCTTGGGGTGGACGACCAGCACGAAGGGCGAGCCGCCGACGATGGACAGCGGCGTGATGTCGGCCAGGCTGTCGTAGGGCAGCTTCTTGAACACGCTGGGGTTGACGGCGTGGTTGTTGGAGATGAAGGCGATGGTGTTGCCATCGGCCGGCGCCTTGACCAGGGCCTGCGTTCCCGTGATGCCGCCCGCGCCCGGCAGGTTCTCCATGACCACGGGCTGGCCGCCCAGCGAGCGCACCAGTGCAGTCTGGGCCGAGCGCACGATGGTGTCGGCGCCCGAGCCTGCCCCCACGGGCAGGATGACGCGCAGCGGCGTGCCATTTTGGGCGCGCACGCCCAGGGCAGCGGCCCCCAGCGATGCGCCGGCCAGGGCCAGCAGGGTGCGGCGGCGGGTGGGATGGGACGAGTGCATGGGGTTGTCTCCTTTTTGTGTTGTCTCATGCGCGCCGGGGTGTTTTGTCTGCTGCCTTCGGCGCCCGGGGTTGGCTGTCAGGTCCGTGATGCAAGGGCTCCGAGGATTTCTTCGGTGTGCTCGCCAATCCCGGCCAGCGGCATGCGCACGCCGGGGCGGTGGCCGTTCATGAGCAGGGGCAGCAGCACCACGTCGGTCTGGCCGCCGTCTTCGGTCTGCATGGAAGCCAGGCCGCCGCTTTGGCGCAGGTGCGGGTCGTCCACCAGTTGCTCGGGCCGCGTGATGGGCGCGTAGGGAATGCCTGCGGCCTCCAGCTGCGGCGCGAGCCGGGCCGATTCATGGCTGGCCAGGATGGCGCCCAGCTCGGCCAGCAGTTGGGGGCGCACGGCCACGCGGGCGGCGTTGTCGGCATATTCGGGGCGCTGCAGCAGGTCGGCGCGGTCCAGCACGCGGCACAGGGTGGCGAACTGCTTGTCGCTGACGGCGCCGATGAACAGCTGCTCGCCACCGGCCAGGGTGAACACGTCGTAGACGCTCCAGGCCGATACGCGCGAGGGCATGGGCGGCGGTGCCTCGCCCGTCATCAGGTACTGCTGCATGTGCTGGGAGGACAGGAAGACGCAGTTCTCGAACAGCGCGCTTTGCACCTCCTGGCCGCGCCCGGTGCGCTCACGCTCGCGCAGGGCGGCGAGCACGCCGATGGCGCCGAACATGCCGCCCATGATGTCGTTGACGCTGGTGCCCGCGCGCAGCGGCCGGCCCACGGGGCCGGTCATGTACGACAGGCCGCCCATCATCTGCACCACCTCGTCCAGCGCCAGGCGCTTTTCGTAGGGGCCGGGCAAAAAGCCCTTGTGGCTGACGTAGATGAGACCGGGCGCGCGCTGCGACAGCGTGGCGTGGTCCAGGCCCAGGGACTGCATGAGGCCGGGGCGGAAGTTCTCCAGCACCACATCGCTGCCAGCGGCCAGCTCGGCAGCGGTGGCGCGGCCCGCTTCGGTGGTGATGTCCAGCACCACGCTTTTCTTGTTGCGGTTGAAGCTGCGGAAAAAGCCGATGCCCAGGCCGGGCAGCGTGCGCGTTTTGTCGCCGCCCGGTGGCTCGACTTTGATGACTTCGGCGCCCAGGTCGGCCAGGATCATGCCGCAGGTGGGGCCCATGACCATGTGGGTGAATTCGATGACGCGGATGCCGGACAGCGGCAGCAGGGGTTCGGTGGCCATACAGGTGTGCTCGTGGGAAGGTAAGGGGTTCATGCAGCGGCGGGGGCTGCGTCGGCGGTGACGCTGCGCGGCAGGCCCGCGCGCCACAGCGCGCCATGCAGGCTTTCGCCATCCAGCCAGGCGGCCACCTTGGCGCGCAGGCGCAGCAGGGCCTCGATGTCCAGGCCCGTGTCGATGTCCATGGTGTCCAGCATGAAGGCCAGGTCTTCGGTGGAGGCATTGCCGCTGGCGCCGGGCGCATGGGGGCAGCCGCCGATGCCGGCCAGCGTGGCGTCAAAGCGCGCGACGCCGGTTTGCAGTGCGGCATGCACATTGGCCAGCGCCAGGCCGCGCGTGTCGTGGAAGTGGCCGCACCAAAAGCGTTCGCCCGCAACGCGCCTCGCCTGCTCGAACAGCGATTGCACCTGGCCCGGCCCGCCATGGCCCACGGTGTCGGCCATGCTGACGCGGTCGGCCCCCGCGTCCAGCAGGGCCTGCATGCAGCGCAGCACCTCGGCCGGCTCCACCCGGCCCTGCAGCGTGCAGCCGAAGGCCGTGCCAATGCCGCCCTCGATCAGCATCTTCGAACCTGCGGCATCGCGTGCGGCACGCATGCGGGCCACCTCGGCCACGACCTCATCGGGCGTCTTGCGCAGGTTGGCCAGGCTGTGGGCATGGCTGGCCGACAGGGGCACCAGCATCAGGTCGGCCCCGCTGGCAAGGGCACCTTCGGCACCGCGCAGATTGGGCACCAGCACGGAGACGAACAGGCCCGGCAGCGTTCGGGCATAGGCCACCAGCTCGGCCGTGTCGGCCAGCTGGGGCAGCAGGCGTGCGGGGACGAAGGAGCCGACTTCGATCTCGCGCTGGCCGGCAGCGTAGGCATCGCGTATCCATTCCTTCTTGAGCTCGGTGGACAGCACGGTCTGGATGCTTTGCAGGCCATCGCGCAGGCCGACCTCGCGGATGACGGCGGACTGCAGGGCACGGATGGGTTCTGGCATGGGAAGGTTCGCGTGGGGTGGTTTGTCTTGAATGGCACTTTAGATATTCCCATCAGCGTGCAGAAGCGATAATTTTTCGCCTCAGAGTTTCCCGAATGGAAATCCATAACCACCATGAAAGACCTGGACCTGACCACCCTGCGGCTCTTTGTCGCGGCCTGCGACCTGGGCAACATCGCCCGCGCGGGCGAGCAGCAGCACATCGGCTCATCGGCCATCAGCAAGCGCTTGGCGCTGCTGGAAGAGCAGGTGCAGGCCCCGCTGCTGGAGCGCCACCGCCGGGGCGTGGTGCCCACGGCAGCCGGGCTGATGCTGCTGGAGCATGCACGCGCCATGCTGGCCAGCGCCGACCGCGCGGCCCGCGACATGGCGGCCTACCAGCATGGCGTGAAGGGCCAGGTGCGGATACTGGCCTCGGTGTCGTCGATTGCCGAGTCCCTGCCCGATGACATCGCGGCCTTTCTGCAAAAGCCCGAGCACGCGCAGATCCGCGTGGATATCGAGGAGCTGACCAGCAGCGAAATCATCCGATCCATCCGCGAAGGCCTGGCCCTGGTGGGCGTGTGCTGGAACGCAGCCGATCTGGAGGGCCTGCAGACCCTGCCCTACCGCTGCGACACCCTGGCCGTGGCCGTGCCGGCCGGCCACCCGCTGGCCTTGCGCGACAGCTGCAGCTTCAGCGAAACGCTGGATTGCGAGCATGTGGGCCTGCCCGCCTCCACGGCCGTCTACACCATGCTGGCACGGGCGGCGGCCATCATCGGCCGGCCCATCAATTACCGCGCCGTGGTCAGCTCCTTCGACGCCACGATCCGCTGCGTGCGCGCCGGCCTGGGCGTGGCCATCATGCCCAGGGAGATACTGGGCATGGCGGGCTCCGGTCATGGCGGGCAAGGTGTGCAAGGTGTGCAAGGTGTGCAAGGTGTGCAAGGTGTGCAAGGCGTGAACATGGTGCCGCTCACCGATGCCTGGGCGCGGCGGCAGTTCGCGATCTGCTTCAGGGACGGCAGCCGGCTATCGCCTGCGGCGCGCACGCTGGTGGACTATCTGGCCGGGTGCGCCCAGGCGGGCTGAGCAGGTCTTGGGAGTTATCACGATTAATTGAAGTTTGCGTGATACATCCGCTACAGGGTCCCTCCAACAATGGGACCCATGAACACCGCCCTCATCACCCCCCAACCGGCACAGCCCAAGGATGGCCAGCGCATCCACCCGCTGTGGCTGCGCCTCACGCATTGGCTCAATGCGCTGGCCGTGGTCATCCTGGTGACCAGCGGCTGGCGCATCTACAACGCGGCGCCGTTCTTTGATTTCAGCTTTCCGGGCTCGATCACGCTGGGCGGCTGGCTGGGCGGGGCGCTGCAATGGCACTTCGCGGCCATGTGGCTGCTGGTGTTCAACGGGCTGCTGTACCTGCTGCTCAATATCGCCAGCGGCCGGTGGCTGCGCAAGTTCTTTCCCGTCAGCGTGCAAGGCGTGCGCCAGGACCTGGTGGCCGCCCTCAAGGGCCGGCTCTCGCACGCCGACCCGGCCCGCTACAACCATGTGCAAAAGCTGGCCTACCTGTTCGTGGTGCTGGACCTGGTGGTGATCGTGCTGTCGGGCCTGGTGCTGTGGAAGTCGGTGCAGTTCCCGCTGCTGCGCGAGTTGCTGGGCGGCTATGAGTCCGCAAGGCGCGTGCACTTCTTCGGCATGTCCGCGCTGGTGGCCTTCGTGGTCGTGCACCTGGCAATGGTCGCCCTGGTGCCCCGGACCTTCCTGACCATGATCCACGGCCGTGCGCCCAAGTCACCATGAAAATCTTCAAAGTCCCTTCCCTGCCCGGCGTCGATGGCGAGGCCGTGGTGCGCGAGGCACGCTCGCTGATCGTCCGCAAGCTGGACCAGCCCGCACGCCGCGCCTTCTTGCAGCGCTCGCTGACGCTGGGCGGCCTGTCCCTGCTCACGGGCTGCAGCATCAGCGATGACAGCCACGTCGAGGCCGCGCTCAGCCAAGTATCGCGCTTCAACGACCGCATGCAGGGCCTGCTCTTCAGCCCCACGCGGCTGGCGCCCACCTATTCCGCAGCCGAGATCACGCGCCCCTTCCCCTTCAATGCCTACTACGGCGAGGACGAGGTGCGCGAGGTGGACGGGGCCAGCTGGCGCCTGGAGGTGACCGGCATGGTCGCCGACCGCCACGCCTGGACCCTGGCCGAGCTGCGCGCCATGCCGCAGGACGAACAGATCACGCGCCATATCTGCGTGGAAGGCTGGAGCGCCATAGGCCGCTGGGGCGGCGTGCGCTTTGCCGATTTCCTGCGCCACATAGGCGCCGACACCAGTGCCAAGTACGTCGGCTTCAAGTGCGTTGACGACTACTTCACCAGCATCGACATGGCCACGGCCCTGCATCCGCAGACGCTGATGGCATTGACTTACGACGGGCAGCCCCTGCCGCCCAAATATGGCTTTCCGATGAAGCTGCGCATGCCCACCAAGCTGGGCTACAAGAACCCGAAGCACATCCAGGCCATGTTCGTCACCAACACCTACTCCGGCGGCTACTGGGAAGACCAGGGCTACAACTGGTTCGGAGGCAGCTGAGCGGCCTTCCAAGCCGCTGGGCCGCCAACGAAGGTGCGAGGCCGGGCCCATCCAAAGCCGGCCGATTTGCAATCCCGCAAACCGCTAATCCAAAGGAAGACTCAAATGACCAAGCTCACCACCACCCTGCTCGCCACCTGCCTCGCCCTGGCTGGCGCCACCACGGCATTCGCTGCGGATGAGATGGCGAAGGACGGCATGTCCAACGGAGCCATGTCCAAGGATTCGATGTCCAAGGATGGAATGAAGAAGGACTCCATGGCCAAGGACGGCATGAAGAAAGACTCCATGTCCAAGGACGGGATGAAGAAGGACTCGATGTCCAAGGACGGCATGCACAAGGATGGCATGCACAAGGACGGCATGTCCAAGGATGGAATGAAGAAGGATTCCATGGGCAAGGACGCCATGTCCAAATAAGCAGACGGACTCGCCTGATCCGTCTGGTGCCCTCCAGGCGGTCGGGCCGTCGGGGCTGCTTGGGCCTGCCTGAAGCTACCTGGGGCTGCCGATCAGGCAACCAGGCACAGAGCCCGGTCCTGCCTGCGCCCCGAATGCCCGCTCTGCAACAGAAGCGGGCCGGCGGGCTTCAGCGGCGCTGCGGAGGACGCGGGCCCGGTGCGCCGGAGCGTTGCTCGATGTGGCGGAACGTGAGGCGACCCTTGTTCAGGTCATAGGGCGACATTTCAAGCGTCACCTTGTCGCCGGCCAGCACGCGGATGCGGTGCTTGCGCATTTTTCCGCCGGTATAGGCGATGAGCTGGTGGCCGTTTTCCAGCGTTACGCGGAAGCGGGAATCAGGCAGCACTTCGTCTACCCGGCCTTGCATTTCGATCAGTTCTTCTTTAGCCAATGGGACTCCTGTGAGTACATGTTGAAAGGGTTGCGTCGCCGCAAGTTGCTGGTGCAGCACCATGCTGCGGCCTTGGGCCAGCGCAGGATGACCGCTGCACGCAGGCAGCGGAGCATCGAAAAAAGGGAAAAGAGGACCCTGCAGGTGGCAGGGAGAGTGCGGACCCGGGAGGTGGGTTGGATTCGCGTGGTGCTCGCCGTTGAGTGTGACAGTTGCGGACCTCGTCACAGACTTTGTGACAGTGGGCGGCTAACGGCAGCCCGGAGACCGCGAAGGTGTCAGACGGGCACTGAGGAGGCGAACAACAAGGACAGCACCTCCATCAGTATAGGTGAATTGCCGGCCGCGCGTTGAAGCGGCGCCGGGTACCGCACCTGTACGGGACGGCATTTTCCCTGTCGCGACTGGGGCAATTCGCAGTCGAACCGGAAGTAGTGCCCTCTCTTGGTGGTTGCCGCGGCATCGAAGTGGCCGCAGGCGGCCCGCCTCATGCCTTTCACTTATGCCTTTCACCTATCCCAGCTTGGGCAGCAGATTGAACAGCAACACCATCAGCAGGCCCACAAAGGACACGATGGACTGGACCACGGTAATCGTCTTGGTGGCCTCGCCCATGCTCATGCCGAACGACTCCTTCACCATCCAGAAGCCCGCGTGGTTGGCGTAGTTGAAGAACAGCGAGCCGCAGCCGATGGCCAGCGCCAGCAGCGGCACGTTCAGCGAAGGATCGGAGGCCGCCAGCGGCGCCAGCAGGCCCGCCGCGCCCACGATGCCCACGGTGGCCGAGCCGGTGGACACCGACAGCAGCATGGCGATCATCCAGCCCAGCACCAGCGGAGGCAGGGCGAACTGCTGGGTCATGTGGACGATGGCATCGCCCACCTTGGCGCTGGTCAGGATCTGCTGGAAGGCGCCGCCGCCCGCAATGATGAGCATGATGCCGGCGATGGGCTTGAGGCTCTGGCCCAGCGCGTCGCGCAGCTTCTCGGCATCGGCGCCGCGCAGATAGCCCAGGGTGATGGAGGCAAACACCACGCCCAGCAGCATGGCCACCAGCGGATTGCCCAGGAAGGCCGCCGCATGCAGCAGGCCCGAATCCTTGGGCAGAAGCACCTCGGCCAGCGCATGCACCAGCATCAGCAGCGCGGGCAGCAAGGCGCACAGCACGCCCATGCCGATGCTGGGCGCACTGCCCTGCCCGCCTTCCTTCTTGCCTGATGTGAACTGCTCCAGCAGGGCTGCATCGGGGCGCGTGCTCATGCGCGGCGTGATGAAGGCGCCGTACAGCGGGCCGCCCAGCACCATGGCGGGGATCACGGCCAGAAAGCCGTACAGCATGGTCGGGCCGACCGTGGTGTGCAGCGTGGCAATGGCGGTGAGCGGACCCGGGTGCGGCGGCACCATGCCGTGCATGGCGGCCAGCGCGGCAATCACGGGCACACCCACATAGACATAGGCCGATCCCTTGAAGCGCTCATTGCTTTCCAGCTTGCGCGCCACGCTGAAGATCAGCGGCAGCATGACCACCAGCCCCACCTCGAAGAACATGGGGATGCCGATCACGAAGGCCACCAGGGTCATGGCCCAGGGAATCATGCGCTCGGACGTGCGCTGCAGGATGGCACTGGCCAGCCGCTCGGTGGTGCCGGAGTCCGCCAGGATCTTGCCCAGCATGGCGCCCAGGGCAATGACCACGCCCACCGCGCCCAGCGTCTTGCCGGCCCCGTTGGTGAGGTTCTTGACGATCTCGCCCGGCGCCATGCCGGTGGCAAAGCCCACGCCGATGGAAACCACCAGCAGCGCCAGCAAGGGATGAAGACGGATGCGCGAGACGATCAGCGCGACCAGGACCAGCACGCTGGCCAGCGCGATGAGCAGCAGTTGGGTATCGAATGAAGACATAGGAGGCTTGGAGTTGTGTTTTTATGATGGACGCCCGCACGCTGGGATGCATGCGGTTTCCAATCGCTACAAATCCTATGCCTGACCCTGAAGGGGAGCTGTAGGTTCCGGGCTTGTTCGCAGGAGACTGGCTCAGAGCCGTGCCTCCCGTTCCACTACTGCAAGACCAATGAACAACCTCGGCTCCGCTGGCACTCTCGAAGTCTTTGTCAGAGCCCCCATCCAGCCGGAATTTGTGGATTTGGTGGCGGATGCGCGCGCAGCCATCGCCAGCGACCTCGGCGAGGCGCTGGACAGCCTCTACCTGTATGGCAGCGTGGCGCGCGGCTGCGCGAGGGCGGGCTTCTCGGACCTGGACCTGACGGTGGTGCTGGTGCGCTCCCTTAGTGGACAGGAGAGCGCCCGGCTGGAGCAACTGCGCCAGGACCTGCAACTACGTCACAAAGAAGTCGTGAAGATCGATTTCGACCTGGGCACTCGGCAAGAGGTGCTGGACCCGGCCCATCTCTACAGCTGGGGCTACTGGCTCAAGCATGAGTGCTGCTGCATCCATGGAGAAGACCTGGCGCGGCAGTTTGAGGCGTTCGAGCCGTCCAGGGCGATTGCACAGGCCGTCAATGGCGACTACGTGCAGGTGCTGAACCACTACCTGCAGCGCATTGCCGCAACCCGGGACGACATGGAGGCCCTGCGCCTGCAACGCGAAGCTGCACGCAAGCTGATCCGGGCCACCAATGTGCTGCGCCCCTGCTCAGGGGGCTTCTGGCCGCGCACGCTGGAGGAGTTCGCCGGATGTTTTTCAGAGCGCCACCCGGAATTGGCAGAGTCCATCGATTTCTTCCTGATCCAGGCCAGGGCACCGTGTATGCCCAAAACACTCTTCAGTGCCCGGCTTTCCAGCTTTCTGGAATGGTTGCACCGGCAGCAGCAGTTGCTGGCATCGGAGCTGGATCCATCGGTCCCGTGAAGGCTGGACGGCAGGCATTTCCTATTCCGTGAACGACACCCCGATGGAGCCCAGCGGTCCAAAGTCCGCATGGATGGTGTCACCGGCCGTGACAGCCGTGGGCCGAGTGAAGGAGCCCGCCAGGAGGATGTGCCCGGCCTCCAGCGCGATGCCATGGCCCGCGAGCTTGTTGGCCAGCCAGACGATGCCCAGGGCGGGATGGCCCATGACGGCAGCCGAGACACCTGACTCCTCAATCACGCCGTTCTTGGACAGGGTGGCGGCCACCCAGCGCAGATCGATGTCCATGGGGCGCACGATGCGCCCTCCCGTGACCATGGCGGCGGCTGCGGCGTTGTCCGCGATGGTGTCGCAGATGCTGCGCGGCACCTCGGTGCGGTAGTCGATGATCTCAAGCGCAGGCGTCACATAGGCCGTGGCGTCCAGCACGTCATAGACCGTCACCGGCCTGCCGCCCGGCCGGGTGCCGCCCAAGGACTTGCCCAGGACAAAGGCAAGCTCCACCTCCAGGCGGGGCCGGTGGAATTGCGAAGCGCATATCCGGGCGCCATCCGCATGGACCATGTGATCCAGCAGCACGCCGTAGTCCGGCTCATTCATGCCGGAAGCCATCTGCATGGCGCGCGAGGTCAGGCCGATCTTGTGGCCCACGATGCGCGCGCCAGCCTTGACCTTGGCCTGCGCCCACAGTTGCTGCACGGCGTAGGCATCGGCTATCTCCATGGCCGGCCAGGTCCGGCTGACCTGGGCGATGGGCTGGCGGCTCTGTTCTGCCTGCAGCAGCGCATGGGCCGCGTCCTGGCGTTCGGTGGCATCGATCATTTCCGGGCTTTCCTCAGTGAGTGTCTGTGCAGCGCTCCAGCACGGTGAGCGTCGGGCGCTCCCCGCCGGCCTTGCCGGTGATCGGGGGCTTGGGCAGCCGAGCCTCCCCTGGCTCGATCACGAAATGGTGGTCCAGCGTGTACCAGGCGCCATGCACGTCGTCGGCCGGAGGGGACTCGCCCGAGTGAAGAACGTACTGTCCGATCAGCGCCCGCGTCACGCCGAACTGCACATCAGTCTCCAGGTGCGGATCGTCACTGGAATACACCTGGGCAAACTGCGTCTTGAAGCCGGGCTTGTAGACCATGAAGTGGATGTGGGCCGGGCGCATGTTGTGCCGGCCCTGCGCGCGCAGCAGGGCGCCCACCGGGCCGCTCAAGGGGATGGGATAGCCCACGGGCTTGATGGTGCGAAAGGTGATGCACCCTGCGGCATCGGTCCTGAACTTGCCGCGCAGGTTCATGTCGGCCTGCTCCGGGTCCTGGTTCTCATAGAAGCCCTCGGACGACGCATGCCATACATCGACTTCGGCATCCGGCACGGGCCGCCCCTGCCGGTCGCGCACCCAGGCGTTCACGAACACGGGCATGCCCGGCGTGGGAGAGCGGACGATGGAGCCGCCGTTTTCCGTGGGCGGAGAATCCATGCGCCAGAACGGCCCCATCAGGTTGGCCGTGGTTTCCGTCTGGCCGTTGTCCCCGTTGTTGAGCAGGCAGACCAGGGCGGAGACGCCCAGCGAGCCGGCAATGAGCACCACCTCGTTGTGCGAGGCCGTGGTCAGTTGCCCCAGCCGGGCGATGAGGGCGCAGGCCTGGTGGAACTCCGCCTCCGACAGGCGGGCGTCCCGTATGAAGCCGTGCAGATGGGTGACTGCGGCGGTCATGATCTCCTTGAAGCGGGGATCGCTTGACTGCTGCAATTGCTCCAGCACGGCGGCCGTCACGTCGCTCTGCTTTTCGATGATCATGGCAACTTTCTCCATTTTCTAGTCCAGCCTGACGCCAGACGATTTCACGAGTTCGGCATATGCGGCCCTGCCCTGCCTGAGCGAGGCCGCCAGGGCGTCCGGGCTTGCGCCCAGCGGTCTCATGCCGTTGGGCGCAAGCACCGTGGCCGCAATCTCCTGCCGGACGATGACAGCGGCGGCTGCATTGATTTTGCGCACCACGGCTGGCGGCGTGCCCGCAGGCGCCATGAGGATGAAATTGACTTGCGGGTCGAGCCGCGCAAAGCCTGCTTCGGCCAGGGTGGGCACATCCGGCAGCAAGGGGCTGCGCGATGGACCCGTGACGGCCAGCGGCCTCATGGCACCGCTTTTCAAATACTGAAGCGCCGGCCCGCCAATGCCGCCCAGCACCAGTTGGACCTGGTTGGCCAGAACATCACGGATGGCGTCGGGATAGCCCTTGTAGGGTACGTGCACCAACTCGATGGCAGCCATCCGGGAAAACGCATCCATGGCCAGGTGGACGATGTTCCCCGTGCCGAACGAGCCATAGTTCAGCGTGCCCGGCCTGGCCCTGGCAAGGGCCACCAGTTCAGCGATGCTGGCAGCGGGCACCTGCCTCGCGCTGGACAGCACCATCTGCAACTGCGCAAGATCCGCGACCGGCGCGAAGTCCTCCAGCGAATAGGGCAGCTTGCGGAACAGATGCGGGTTGAGCGTGAAGACGCCGTCATCGCACAGCAGCAGGGTGTAGCCATCGGCGGCGGCCTTGGCCACGAGGCTGGCCGCGATGATCTGGTTGCCCCCGGGCCGGTTGTCGACCAGCACCGGCTGCTTCCACCGGGCGCTCAACTGCTGGGCCACGCTGCGTGCGAGAACGTCGGAGATGCTCCCTGCGGAGTAGGCCAGGACCAGGGTGACAGGCCTGTCCGGAAAGGCCTGCGCCGCGCCGCACAGCGGCACCAGCGCGCAGGCCCAGACACCGATGATCCGCGCGATCCGCGCGATCCGCGCGATCCGCGTGACGAGTGAATGCATGGCCTGTCTCCTACTGAATGCGTCGTGGCTGCGATGGCAGGGGTTGTGCAAACCATTCTCGAGTGCCCTCCCCATACTGTCCAATACCGAATCAGCGATCGGCCATACCATTCAGGTATCTCCAAAAAAAGGAATGGCCATGGATCTGCGGCATATGCGTTACTTCCTCGCCCTGGCACAGGAGCAAAGCGTCAGCCGTGCGGCCGAGCGACTGCACATGGCGCAGCCGCCCCTGTCGCGGCAGATGCGCCAGATGGAGGAGGACCTCGGTGTGGAACTGTTCGTGCGCACATCCCGGGGCATAGAGCTGACCGAGGCTGCGCACTCCCTTTTGCGCGATGTTCCGAACATCCTGGAACTGGCCCGGCTGGCCCGCGAACGTGCGCTGCGGGCAGGAAAGGGGCTGCTGGGTGATCTGGACATCGGCATCTTCGGCTCGGGGGTGCTGAACGTCATCCCTCGCCTGATCGGGAGCTTTCACACGCAACGGCCCGAGGTCCGCATCCGGCTTCACAACCTGACCAAGGGCGAGCAGATCCAGGCCTTGCGGGAACACCGGATCCAGGTGGGCTTTCACCGGCTGCCCCCGGCCGAGCCCGACCTGGCCGTGCGCCTGGTGCTGCGCGAGCCCATGTACGTGGGCATGCATGAAAGCCATCCGCTCAGCACACGCGCCGGGATTTCCATTCGCGACCTGGAGCGCCAACCCATGATCCTGTACCCGAACACGCCGCTGGCTGGACTGGCGCAGGAGGTGGTGGCAGCGTTTCGCCGCGAAAAAGTGCAGATCGAGGTCATGCAGGAGGTGGAGGACGTCACCACTTGCATCGCCCTGGTCAGCGCAGGCCTGGGGCTGTGCATCACGCCCGAATCGGGAACCATGCTGAGATTGCCGGGCGTCGTCTTCCGCCCGCTGCGCTCCCGCTTTCTCAAGGACATCGAGTTGAGCTGCGTCCACCGCCGGGACGATACCTCTGCCCTCCTGGCGGCGTTCATGGAGGTCGTCAGAGACTACCCGGGCAGCGCCTGAACTGCCACAAAAGCTTCAAACCTTCGTCACCTCCCTGTCACGCGCAGCGGGTGCAATGTAAACGTTTTCAAGAAATCGTTTACATCCATGAGCATCACCGAGGTTGCACGCCGCGCGGGCCTGTCCGTCGCCACTGTTTCGCGGGTTTTCAATTCGCCGGAGGTGGTCAATGCGCAAACGCGCAGCACGGTGCTGCGCGTGGCGCAGGAAGTGGGCTATGTGGCCAATGCCAGCGCCCGCACGCTGCGCACGCGCAGCAGCAAGGTGCTGGGCGTGGTGCTGCCCACGCTCACCAATCCGGTGTTTGCCGAGTGCCTGCAGGGCATTGCCTCGCAGGCGGCGCTGCGCGGCTATGCGATTTCGCCCTGTACCACCGAATACGACCACGCCGGTGAAGACGCGGCCACCACGCGGCTGCTGGCCAGCGGGGTGGATGCGCTGGTGCTGGTGGTCTCCAACCCTGGCGATTCGGCGGCGCTGGCGCGTGTGCGCCAGGCCGGCAAGCCCTATGTGCTGGCCTATCACCACACCCATGAGCATGCCTGCGTGGGCGTGGACAACACGGGCGCCGTCAGGGAACTGGTGCTGCGCCTGGCTGCGGCAGGCCACAGCCGCATCGGCATGGTCACGGGCCAGTTGCGCGCGTCCGACCGCGCCCAGCAGCGCTGCCGTGGCTATGCGCTGGGCATGCAGGCCGCAGGCCTGTCGCCGCTGCCGGTCTGGGAGGTGCCCTTTGCCGCCACGGCCGTGCAGATGCTGCAGCAGCACCTGAGCGAGCAGGCCCCGCCCACGGCCATTGTCTGCAGCAACGATCTGCTGGCGATACGCACCATCCGCGCGGCATCGCTGGCCGGGTTCCGCGTGCCTGCGGACCTCAGCGTGGTCGGCTTTGACGGGATTGCCATGGCGGGCGATCTCACGCCTTCGCTGGCCTCGATTTCCCAACCCAACCACGAGATCGGCTCGGCCTGCGTGCGCTTGCTGTGCGATGCGCTGGCGGGCAAGAAAACCCTGGCCGCGCAAGACAGCCTGTGCCTGCCGCATGGCTGGCGCAGCGGCGAGTCCTGCCGGCTCTGAAACCAGCAACAGCGGCCCGCGCAAGCCAAGGCCGCGCCCTTCCCTTCCCCACGCTTCCCAACCTCTTCGAGTACGCACCATGAAACTGACTGCCCTCCCCTTCAAGCTCTCCTTCAAGCCCTCCTTCAAGCGCCTGGCCCTGCTGGCCGCCACCACCGCCGTCTGCGGCACGGCCCTGGCCCAAAGCGCCATCTGCTACAACTGCCCGCCCGAATGGGCCGACTGGGGCACGCAGATCAAGGCCATCAAGGCCGATACCGGCATCACCGTGCCGCCCGACAACAAGAACTCCGGCCAGTCGCTGGCCCAGCTGGTGGCCGAGAAGGCCAGCCCCGTGGCCGATGTGACCTACCTGGGCGTGACCTTCGCCATCCAGGCGCAGAAAGACGGCGTGGTCGCCGCCTACAAGCCCGCCAACTGGGACCAGATTCCCGCCGGCCTCAAGGACCCCAAGGGCGAGTGGGTGACCATCCACTCGGGCACGCTGGGCTTCATGGTCAACAAGGCGGCGTTGGGCGGCAAGCCCGTGCCGCAGTCCTGGGCAGACCTGCTCAAGCCCGAATACAAGGGCCTGGTCGGCTACCTGGACCCGGCCTCGGCCTTCGTGGGCTATGTGGGCGCCGTGGCCGTGAACCAGGCCATGGGCGGCACGCTGGACAACTTCCAGCCCGCCATCGACTACTTCAAGAAGCTGCAGAAGAACGAGCCCATCGTGCCCAAGCAGACCTCGTATGCACGCCTGCTGTCGGGCGAGATCGGCATCCTGCTGGACTACGACTTCAACGCCTACCGCGCCCGCTACAAGGACAAGGCCGACGTGGACTTCGTGATCCCCAAGGAAGGCACCGTGGTCATGCCCTATGTGATGAGCCTGGTGAACAAGGCGCCGCACACGGACAACGGCAAGAAGGTGCTGGACTATGTGCTGTCCGACAAGGGCCAGTCCATCTGGGCCAACGCCTACCTGCGCCCCGTGCGCGACGTGGCCCTGCCCAAGGAGGTGGCCGGCCATTTCCTGCCCGCCAGCGAGTACGCACGCGCCACCTCGGTGGACTACCAGAAGATGGCCGATGTGCAAAAGGGCTTCTCCACGCGCTACCTGCGTGAAGTGCGTTGAGCCGGGCGGACTGCATCGTGGGCATTCCCTCCCAAGCGCCAGGCGACTGGCGCGCCCGCGCGCTGCTGCTGGCCTGCAGCGCGCCGGCCGTGGCCTTCTTCGCCGCGTTCTGGCTGCTGCCGGCCGGCCTGCTGCTGGCGCTGCCGGCGCGTGAAGGCTGGCGCACCTACTTCGCCACGCTGACCGACGCGCTGTACCTGCAAAGCCTGCTGCAGACGCTGGCCCTGTCGCTGGCCGTGACCCTGGCCACGCTGCTGATCGGCGCGGTGATGGGCATTGCGCTGGCGCGCCACCGCTTCACGGGGCGCGGCCTGCTGCTGTCGCTGCTGACGCTACCGCTGTCGTTTCCGGGCGTGATCATCGGCTTTTTCATCATCCTGCTGGGCGGGCGCCAGGGCGCGCTGGCCGATCTGTCGGTGGCCCTGGGCGGCGAGCGGATCACCTTCGCCTACGGGCTGCTGGGCCTGTTCCTGGGCTACCTGTATTTCTCGCTGCCGCGCGCCATTGCCTCCTACACGGCAGCGGCCGAGGCGCTGGACCCGCACCTGGAAGAGGCCGCGCGCTCGCTGGGCGGCAATGGCTGGCGCGTGGCGCGCGATGTGTGGTGGCCGCAGCTGCTGCCCACCACGCTGGCCTGCGGCGCCATCGTGTTCGCCACGTCGGTCGGCGCCTTCGGCACGGCCTTCACGCTGTCGAGCAAGTTCGAGGTGCTGCCCATCACCATCTACAACGAGTTCACCAACTACGCCAACTTCGCCCTGGCCGCCAGCCTGTCGATCAGCCTGGGGCTGATCACCTGGCTGGTGCTGTGGCTGTCGCGGCGCTGGGCGGGCCCGGCCGCCACAGGAGTCTGAACATGCGGACCACACAAAAAAATAACCCCCACGCTGCCCTTGCAGCGCAAGGTCCGCTGCCCCCCGAAGGGGCCGCTTTTTGCCTTGGGGCGGCCCGGCGGCCAAAAATGCCGCCGCTGATGTGGCTGGTGACGGCCACAGTCACCGTGTTCATGCTGGCGCCCATGCTGCTGTCGGTGCTAGCCGGGCTGGTGCAGAACTACGGCCAGGGCCTGGCCAGTGGCTTGACCACGCGCTGGCTGGCCGAGGTCTGGGCCGGCTACGGCAATACCGTGCTGATGTCGCTGCTGCTGGCCTGCGCCTGCGTGGCCATGACCTTGGTGCTGGGCGTGCCCTGCGCCTATGCGCTGGCGCGCAGCCGCTCGCCCTGGGCCCGGCATTTCGAGGAGCTGCTGACCCTGCCCGTGGCCATTCCGGGCCTGGCCAGCGCCCTGGCCCTGCTGCTGGCCTATGGCAGCGTGGCCGCCTTCCGCCAGAGCTTTGCCTTCATCCTGGTGGGCCATGTGGTGTTCACCCTGCCCTTCATGGTGCGCATGGTGGGCTCGGCGCTGCGCCGCCAGGAGCTGGTGGCGCTGGAGGAGGCTGCGCGCAGCCTGGGCGCCTCGTTCACGCAGCGCTTCCTGGGCGTGCTGGTGCCTGCCGTGCTGCCCGCCATCGTGGCCGCCTGCCTGATGGTGTTCACCCTGTCCATGGGCGAGTTCAACCTGACCTGGATGCTGCACACGCCGCTGACGCGCACCCTGCCCGTGGGCCTGGCCGACAGCTATGCGTCCATGCGCATCGAGGTGGGCTCGGCCTACACCCTCATCTTCCTCATCGTCATCCTGCCCGTGATGTGGCTGCTGCAGGCGCTGGGGCATTTCATCGAGAAGCATTATGGAAAGTAACAGCGTCGCCATCGACATCCGGCAGTGTGCCAAGACCTATGCCGACGGCACCCGCGGCCTGCAGGCCACCGACCTGCGCGTGGAGCCCGGCGAGGTGCTGGCCCTGCTGGGCCCCTCGGGCTGCGGCAAGACCACGCTGCTGCGCATCATCGCGGGGCTGGAGACGCCGGATGCGGGCAGCCGCATCGCCTTCGGCGACACCGACGTCACCCGCGTGCCCATAGAAAAGCGCCAGGTGGGCATGGTGTTCCAGCACTACGCGCTATTCCCGCAGATGAGCGTGCAGGCCAACATAGCCTACGGCCTGCGCATACGCGGCGTATCCGAGCAGGAGCAGCGCCGCGTGGTGGGCGAACTGGTGGATCTGGTGCGCCTGAACGGCCTGGAGCACAAGCGCCCGGCCGAACTGTCCGGCGGCCAGCGCCAGCGCGTGGCCCTGGCCCGCGCCGTGGCATCGCGCCCGCGCGTGCTGCTGCTGGACGAGCCGCTGACCGCACTGGACGCCAAGCTCAAGGAAACCCTGCGCGACGAGCTGGCCCAGCTGCTGCGCCAGCTGCGCATCACCGCCGTCCACGTCACGCACGACCAGCAGGAGGCCATGGCCATTGCCGACCGCATGGCCGTCATGCAGGCAGGCCGCATCCTGCAGGTGGGCGACGGTGAGAGCCTGTACCGCCGACCGGCCCATCCCTTTGTCGCCACCTTCCTGGGACGCGTGAACCAGGTCGAACGCAGCGAAGACGATGCGCGCAGCAACCGGCTGGCGCTGGCCGGCATGGAGCTGGCCTGCCCGGCCGAATGCACGGGCGCGGCCCGGCTGCTGCTGCGCCCTGAAGACATCGAGGTCTGCGCCGCCGGCACGCCGGGCGGCGTGCCGGCATCGGTGGCGCGCCGCGTCTTCCTGGGCGACCGCCTGCAGCTCACGCTGGAGCTGGCGGGCCACACGCCGCTGATGGCCGACGTGGCCCGCGACCACGCCGCGCAATCGGGCGACCGCGTGGCCTTGCGCATCGCCCCCCACCAATGGATGCCCAACCATGCCCACGCCTGAAACCCTGCGCCCCTCAATGACCACCTTCCTGGCCCAGCTCACCGACCTGCACATCCGCGAACCCGGCCGCCTGACCTACCGCCGCATCGATACCGCCCAATATCTGGAGCGCACGGTGCAAAGCGTGCTGGCCCTGCCGCAGCAGCCGCACGCCGTCGTGATCACGGGCGACCTGACCGACTTCGGCCGGCCCGCCGAATACGCCCACCTGCGCCGCCTGCTGGCGCCGCTGGGCACGCTTCCCATCTACCTGCTGCCCGGCAACCACGATGACCGCGACGCGCTGCGCACCGCCTTTCCCGAGCACACCTGGCTGCGCAGCGAAGGCTTCATCCAGTACGCGGTGGACATCGGCGATCTGCGGCTGATCGCGCTGGACACCGTGGTGCCCGGCCACAGCGAGGGCGCCTTGTGCGAGGAACGCCTGCAATGGCTGGAGCTGCAGCTGGCCGCCAGCGAGGGCCGCCCGGTGGTCATCGCCATGCACCACCCGCCCTTCGAGACCCTGATAGGCCACATGGACAAGATCGGCCTGCTGCAGGGTGCCCAGGCACTCGAAGACCTGGTGCGCCGCCACCCCAACGTGCAGCGCGTCATCTGCGGCCACCTGCACCGCAGCATCCAGGTCGGCTTCGGCGGCACGGTGGCCATGACCTCGCCCGCGCCCGCCCACCAGGTCTGCCTGGACCTGGCGCCCGATGCGGCATCGGCCTGGACGCTGGAGCCGCCCGGCTTCATGCTGCACGCCCTGCCGCACGGCGGCCGGCTGGTCAGCCATGCCGTGGCGAGCGGGCAATTCGACGGGCCGCACCCGTTCTGGGGTGCGGACGGGCGGTTGATCGACTGAGCACGAGGATGCACAAACCCCGCCCCGGCGAAAGCCGGGGAGAATATCCGCCATGGATACAGCCAACATCAAGGGCCGCCTGGACTTCCTGCGCGAGGCCGAAAAACTCAAGAGCGTGCTGCGCAGCGCCCACACCTCCACAGGCCGCACCGAAAGCACGGCAGAGCACAGCTGGCGCCTGTGCCTGATGGCCATCGCCTTCGAGGACCAATTCGCACAGCTGGACATGCTCAAGCTGCTCAAACTGTGCGTGATCCACGACCTGGGCGAGGCCATCCACGGCGACATCCCCGCCGTGGAAAAGAACCAGCACCCCGACAAGAGCGCGCAGGAAAAGGCCGACCTGCTGCACCTGACCCGCTCGCTGCAACCCGAGCACCGCGACGCCATCATGGCCCTGTGGCAGGAGTACGAAGACGCCGCCACCCCCGAGGCCCGCGCCGTCAAGGCCCTGGACAAGCTGGAGACCATCCTGCAGCACAACCAGGGGATCAACCCGCAGGATTTCGACTACGGCTTCAACCTGGGCTACGGCAGGAAGTACACGGGCGCCGATCCTCTGTTCGCCCAGGTACGCAGCCTGCTCGACGAGGACACGCGCCAGAAAATGGGCGCCGCCGCGCAGGACGCCAGCGCGACCTAGCTGCGCCGGCGCGCCCTGGCCGCGTCAGCGGCCCGCGCCGACCCGCTGGCGCCGCCCCAGCCCCATCCATCCGATGGCTGCGGCCAGCAGGCTCAGGGCTACAAGGGCTGTGTGCTGCAGCGTCGGCACGGGGGTCATCTGGCCACCGCCGGGGAAAGCTGCCACCGTATTGATGGACGCGGAAGCCATGCACGGCACCGTTCCCACGACCTGCCCTGCCTGCATGCACTGCACCGACGGGTCCCCGGCATTCACGGTGGCCACATTGGTAATGGTTGCGGGCGCCGGGTTGGCCACGCTGGCCATCACGGTGAAAACCAGCGAGTCTCCTGCCGCGAACACGGGCACCGTGACCGCCAGCGATCCGGAGCCTGACGCCACGGGACATGGCGTGCCGGCGCCGGGCGTACAGATCCAGGTGGCGCGCTCCAGTCCGGCAGGCAGGCTGTCGGCAATCTGCGCCTGGGTGGCGGCCACGGTCCCCGTATTCCTGACGGTGATGGTGTAGCGCACCTCCTGCCCCGCCTGCACCTGGCCTGCGGGCGAGATGCTATGGGTCAACGACAGGGCAGGATGCACGGCCTCCCTGTGCCAGGACATGACGTTCTGGTTTTGCACGGGCGCCCCGGTCCACGCAACTGACACGCCGTTGCCGGGTATCTCATAGGTTCCCAAACAGGTGTCGCTCTCACCCGAATAACTGACCTGCAGGGATGTTTCCGAGAACAAGGAAGCGCACATCGCGTTGTTCATGGCACCCACCTGTTCTGTGGCCATTTCAAACCGGCTGAGCATATCCACATCATTGGGAGATCCACCCGGGCCCATTTCATTGATGGAGCGGTGCGGATTGTTTCCCGTCAGCCAGCGTTGAAGGTGGATTCTGTTTTTCACGATATTGGACCCACTATCCGTGGAAACCCTGAATATGAATGCGCGCACATCCGGATCGGAACTGCTGTAGGTGTTCAATCCGTCCGAGAAACTATAGGAAGTCACCAGCGCCCTTATTTCGCTCTCGTCCAGGTCGGGCTGCAAGGGTGCGGCCGTTTCAAACCAGCCGGCCAGGCGGGCGGTCCTCGGAAAATCCTGGCATGAGCCGTGAGACCCCAGGGGACAAGCCGTGCGATCCTGGAAATCCGAGTAGGAGGTTCTCATCTCCCCGTAGTAACGCGTCGCTTGGGCGCTGGCGGGGGGGCAGGCCGAGAGTGCTGCGCCGGCCATCAAGGCAGCCATGAGGGCGTGATTTTTCATAGAACTCCCAGTGATAGATAGATTTACGCTATCAAGGTATCACCGGTATTGAACTTTAAAAATCACCAATCCCCTACAGCTGCCATCCAATGACAAATATTTGCAATCCCGCCATCGGAAATTGAACTCCAGGTTGTCGTCCTGCCTACTTTTCAACGGAGAACGCGGATGAATGCCGAACTGCATAACACCCCATCTACCCCCAATATCTTTTTTGATTGGAATGCACAATACCCAATTTGAATCGAATCTATTGCGACAAACGTTTCAAACAGTAAATGACAGTGATGAATGGCGGTAGATGCGAACCTGGAACGCCGAGGACGGCACCCTCACCGGTCCACAGGCAGCGCCAGCGTCTCCTTGACCTCTTCCATCACCACATAGCTGTGCGACTCGGCCGGCACGGGCAGTTTCTTGAGGATGTCGCCCAGCAGGCGGCGGTACTCGCGCATGCCGCCCAGGCGGGCCTTGACCAGGTAGTCGAAGCTGCCCGAGACCAGGAAGCACTCCAGCACGTCGGGCACGTGCAGCAGTTCCTGGCGCACCTTGTCAAAGACCTCGCCCGACTTGGACGAGAGCTTGATCTCCACGAACACCAGCAGCGTCTTGCCCAGCGCCTCGGGCGAGAGGTGGGCGTGGTAGCCCGTGATCACGCCATCGCGCTCCAGGCGGCGCACGCGCTCCGAGCAGGGCGTGGCCGAGAGGCTGACCTGCTCGGCCAGTTCGGTCATGGAGATGCGGCCGTCCCGCTGCAGGATGTCGAGGATCTTGCGATCGGTGCGGTCGAGCACGCGGTTTTCACTTTTGGCGGCCATGGCGGCGATTCCCGGGGCTTATCAATCACTGGAGAGTAGCAATATTTCAGTGGTTTCCACTGCCTCATCGTCAATAGACTTTGATTTCATCTTGTTGACCTGGCGGTGAATCGTATGAAAGTCCTTGTTCTTGGCGGCGGTGTCATCGGCGTGACCAGTGCGTACTACCTGGCGCGGGCCGGTGCCGAGGTCACGGTGCTGGACCGGCAGGATGCGCCCGCGTCCGAAACCAGCTTTGCCAACGCAGGCCAGGTCTCGCCCGGCTACTCCACGCCCTGGGCGGCGCCCGGCATTCCGCTCAAGGCCCTGAAGTGGATGCTGCAGGAACACGCGCCGCTGGCCGTGCGCCTGGACGGCAGCCTGTTCCAGCTGCGCTGGATGGCGCAGATGCTGCGCAACTGCTCGGCCCAGCGCTACGCCGTCAACAAGGAACGCATGATGCGCGTGGCCGAGTACAGCCGCAGCTGCCTGCAGCAGTTGCGCGCCGACACCGGCATCGCCTACGAGCAGCGCACCGGCGGCACCTTGCAACTGTTCCGCACCCAGGCCCAACTGGACGCCGTGGAGCGCGACGTGGCCGTGCTGCGCGAATGCGCCGTGCCCTTCGAGCTGCTGGACCGCGACCAGCTGGCCCAGGTGGAGCCCGCCCTGGCCCAGGCGCGCGACCGGCTGACGGGCGGCCTGCGCCTGCCCAAGGACGAGACCGGCGACTGCCACCGCTTCACCAATGAATTGGCCCGCATCGCCACCGGCCTGGGCGTGGAGTTGCGCTTCAACCAGAACGTGGATGGCCTGGTGGTCGAAGGCGGCCGCATTGCCGGCGTGCGCGTCAATGGCGAGCTGCTGACCGCCGACCGCTATGTGATGGCCTTCGGCAGCTACTCGCGCCAGGCGCTGGAGCCGCTGGGGCTGGACCTGCCCGTCTACCCCGTCAAGGGCTATTCGCTCACCGTGCCGCTGGGCAACCCGGCGCTGGCGCCGCAGTCCACCGTGCTGGACGAGACCTACAAGATTGCCGTCACCCGCTTTGACGACCGCATCCGCGTGGGCGGCATGGCCGAGCTGGGCGGGTTCGACCTGCGCCTGGACCCGCGCCGCCGCGCCACGCTGGAGCTGGTAGTCAACGACCTGTTCCCGGGCGGCGACGTGGCGCGCGCCAGCTTCTGGACCGGGCTGCGGCCCATGACGCCGGACGGCACGCCCATCATCGGCGCCACGCGCTACTCCAACCTGTTCCTGAACACCGGCCACGGCACGCTGGGCTGGACCATGGCCTGCGGCTCGGGCCGCCTGATCGCCGACCTGATCACCGGCCGCAGCCCGGAAATCAGCACCGACGGCCTGGCCCTGGACCGCTACACGCACCGGCCGGCCCGGCACCTGGGGGGCAGCTCCTCGCCCGTGTCCGCCTGAACGCAAGACACCTTGAACACTTGAGGCCGGCCTGCACCGGCCCTGCTGAACGTGCCGCTACCCCAGCGTCAGGTCCCGCAGCGCGGACATCAGCGGCGACCAATGGGCCTTGGGGTGGCTGATGAGAAGCCAGCTGCGGCGCGTGCGCAGCTCGGGGATGGGCAGGGACTGCAGGCGCTCGGGATTGCTGCGCAGCACATGGCTGGGCACGTAGCACAGCAGGTCGGTCTGGCCCACGATGTCGATGGTGGCCTCGGTGTTGTGCTGGATCTCCAGGGCCACGGTGGGCGCGCCCAGGCCCTGGGCCGCGAAGGCCTCGTCCACCACCTTGCGCACGGCGGCGCCCGGTGCCGGCAAGGCCCAGGAGTAGCCCTGCAAATGCCCGAACCTCAGGCCCTGCTCCAGCGCCAGCTGGAACAGCGGGTGGCGCGGCCGTGCGGCGGCCCATAGCTCGTCCTCGCCGATGACCACCTGGGCGCAGCGCGTGGCATGGCCCGGGTAGGACGGCACCACGGCCAGGTCCAGGCTGCCGTCGAGCAGCGCGCGCTCCAGGTCGTCGGACTTGCCCACGGTCAGCCGCACGCGCAGGCCGGGGCGGCGGCGCAGCAGCTCGGCCACGGCCCGGGTGGCGCGGCTTTCCGAGGTGGCCTGCGTGAAGCCCAGGCGGATCAGGCCCACATGCTGGGCCTGGATGTCGCTGGCGGCGCGCATCGTCTCCTCATGCCGCAGCACCAGTTGACGCGCGGGCTCCATGAACAGCTGGCCGCTGCTGGTCAGCGCCACGCCATGCGTTCCGCGCGTGAACAGGGCCGCTCCCACGCCCTGCTCCACGCGGCGCACGATCTTGGAGACGGCCGGCTGGGTCAGTTGCAGGGCAGTGGCCGCACGCCCGAAATGGCCATGCTCGGCCACGGCCAGAAAGCAGGCCAGCTCGTTATAGGCAAATCCCGTCATGCCATTCCTTGTCAACGAAGAAAAACGAGAAAGCTTGCTACCTTGCCGAGCAAAGCCATTCCAGATGTGCATCGATTTTCGCTGGTTTGGTTATCACCAAGACAGGGCTTGTGGCTAGAGTTTTGGCATGGAAACTTTTTGAGCCACATCATGAACCCACCAAACATCGTGCTCATCGTCGCGGACAACCTGGGCTGGGGCGAGCTGGGCTGCTACGGCGGCGGTGCGCTGCGCGGCGCGCCCACTCCGCGCATCGACCAGCTGGCCTCCGAGGGTCTGCTGCTGCAGAATTTCAACGTGGAAAGCGACTGCGTGCCCACGCGCTCGGCCCTGATGACGGGGCGCCACCCCATCCGCACGGGTGCCCTGCAATCGGTGCCGGCCGGGCTGCCCCAGGGCCTGACGCGCGGCGAGACCACGCTGGCCCAGTTGCTGTCGGCCCAGGGATATGCCACGGCGCATTTCGGCAAATGGCATCTGGGGGACATTCCGGGCCGTTATCCCTCGGACCGGGGTTTCGACGAGTGGTACGGCATTCCGCGCACCACGGACGAAAGCCAGTTCACCGCGACCACGGGCTACGACCCCCTGGTGGCGCCCCTGCCCCACATCATGGAAGGCCGCGCAGGCGCGCCCTCGGACGATGTCAAGGTCTATGACCTGGAATCGCGGCGCAACATCGATGCCGAGCTGGTGGAGCGCTCGCTGGACTTCATGCGCCGCAACCACGCCCGGGACCGCCGCTTCTTCCTGTACCTGCCCCTGGTGCACCTGCACTTTCCCACGCTGCCGCATGCGGATTTCGCGGGCCGCACCGGCCAGGGCGACTTTGCCGACTCCATGGTGGAGATGGACCATCGCGTGGGCCAGATCTCGGACGAGATCGACCGGCTCGGCCTGCGCGAGGACACCCTGTTCATCTTCTGCAGCGACAACGGCCCCGAGTTCCGCCAGCCCTACCGCGGCACGGCCGGCCCCTGGCGCGGCACCTACCACACGGCCATGGAGGGCAGCCTGCGCGTGCCCTTCATCGCACGCTGGCCGGGCCGCATCCAGGCCGGGCGCACCAGCAACGAAATCATGCACGTGACCGACATCTTCTCCACCCTGGCGGCGGTGGCGGGCGCTGCCGTGCCGCAGGACCGGCCCATCGACGGCCTGGACCAGACTGCCTTCCTGCTGGGCGAGCCCCGGTCCGCGCGCGAGGGCTTTCTCTTCTACATCAAGGACCAGCTGCGGGCCGCGAAGTGGCGCGACTGGAAGCTGCATTTCTACTGGGAGCCCGAGGTCAACGAGAGCAAGGGCAAGCTGGAGTCACCCTACCTGTTCAACATCGTTCGCGATCCCAAGGAGGAGCATGACGTGCTGATCTTCAACACCTGGGTGCTCAACCCCATGCTGACCATGGTCCAGCGCTTCAACGAAAGCTGCAAGGCACACCCCAACACCGCGCCCGGCGCCCCCGACCAATGACCTGCGCACCCCTACCCGCCCCGCAGGCCAGCGGCCGCCTGCCGACCACCCGCCGCCATGCACTGCGCCCCCTGGCCGCCGCAGCCCTGCTGGCCCTTGCACTGCCCACGGCCCGCGCGGCCGATTCCCCGGCGCACGCGCCGCAGGGCAAGCCCATCACCTGGATCGTGGGCTTTGCGCCCGGCGGCAGCCTGGACGTGCTGACCCGCCATGTGGCCCGGCAACTGGAGGCCAGGGCCGGTGTCAGCGTGGTGGTGGAGAACCGGCCGGGCGCCTCGGGCGCGATCAGCCTGCAGGCGGCGGCCAAGGCGCCTGCCGATGGCCTGACCCTGGTCTCCGTTCCCGGACCGCAGCTGTCCGGTCCACGCCAGCCCGAGGTGGGCCGCGAGCTGACCGCCGTGGCCGTGATGGCCCGGGGCGCCATGGTGCTGGTGGGCCCGGCCCCGGGTGCGGCCGGCAGCCTGAGCGAACTGGTAGCCGCCATGAAAGCCAAACCTGGCCAATGGAGCTACGCCAGTTCGGGCACGGGCACCTCCCAGCATCTGGCCGGCGAACTGCTCAACGCCCTGGCGGCCACCAGCATGGTGCATGTGCCGTACAAGGGCGGCGGGCAGGCCGTGACCGATGTGGTGGGCGGGCAGATCCCCCTGGCCATGCTGGGCGTGACGCCCGTGCTGCCGCACATCCAGTCGGGCCGGCTGAAGGCCTATGCCGTGACCAGCGCCACGCGCATAGACAGCCTGCCTGATGTACCGACCATGCGCGAGGCCGGCGTGCCCGGCTACGAGGCCACCCAGTGGTATGCCGTGGCCGTGCCCTCCGGCACGCCCCCCGAGCGGCTGGCCCAGCTCAACCAATGGATCAACCAGGCCATGCAGTCGCCGGAGCTGCGCCCCACGCTGCAGGCCGCCGGGGCCGTGGCCACGCCCATGTCGCTGCCCGAGATCCAGCGCTTCATGTCCCAGGACAACGCCAAGTGGAAGAAGCTGGCCGCAGACCGGCGCCTGGCGCTGGACTGACCCCACAGCGCCGGGCCGCGCCAGGCCGGGCCGGGCCGGGCCGGGCCGCCAGCCCCTTTCAATGCGCCGAAAACCCCAGCAGATACTCGTAGCTGAGGCTGGTGGTGCGCGCATCGCCTGCCACGGGCAGGCGCACGATGGCCAGCAGCTGGTTCATGCCGGCACGCGGTGTGACGGTCACCAGGCCGTCGGCATCGGTTGCCAGTGGCGGGCCGCTTTCTCCCAGCGACACGCGCACGCCGGCCCGGGGCTGGCCGTTCAGCAGCACCTGGAATTGCTGGGGCTCGCCCGCGTGGGGCGAGCGGCGGGTCTTGGCGATGATCTCCAGGGTCTGGCCCAGCTTCTCGCGGGTGACCGGGCCCCATTCGAGGATGGTCTTGTGGAACTTGAGCGCATGCACGCCGCTGGTGGCGCCGGGGTTCTCGGTCATGGGCTTTTCGACCATCGGCCCCTCGCCCACGCGGCTGAAAAATCCGTTGTCGAAATGCGCGGCCAGCAGCGCAGCCTTGCGGGCCGGCGTGGCGCGGGCGCCGCCGGGCACGGGCTGCACGGCCACGTCGATGCGGCGGCCGCGCGCGTCATAGGCCTCAACGCTCTTGAGCTTGCCGGCCGCAAAGTTCTCCAGCTGGCCCTCATGGCCGCCGAATTGCACGGTGTAGGCGCCGTCGGCATCGGGCTCCAGCCAGACGTTGTGGGCCTGGGCCAGCGGCGCGCAGGCCAGCAGGACCACGAATGCGGCGGTTGCAACGGACGCGAAACAGGGGTTGGATTGCATTTTTCCCTCCTCAAAACTGTGTCTGCACGCCGACCTTGAGCGTGCGCAGCGCGCCGGGCGCGAACAGCGGCACGCCGCGGATGACCGAGGCCGACGTGGCATAGGCCTTGTCCCCCAGGTTGGAGACCACGGCATAGATGCGGCTGCGCGCCGAAGGCAGGCGCCAGCTCAGGCCCAGGTCCCAGGTGGCGTAGCCGCCGTAGAACACGCTGTTGTCGGCCGTGACGGCATAGCGGCCCACGCGGCGCCAGGTGAGCGTGCCCTCCCACTGCGCCAGCGGGCGCCAGGCCAGGCCCACGGTGGCGGTCTGCCGGGGCACGCCGGCCACCTGGTTGCCGACCAGGGCCGGGTTGCCGTTTTCGGTCACGCGCGAATGGGCGCTGCCCCAGGCCAGTTGCAGGTCCAGGTTCTTGCGCACCGCCCACAGCGCGCTGGCCTCCACGCCCGTGCGGCGCGTGGCGCCGAAGTTCTCGTACACGCCGGGCGCCACGTTGCGGATCTCGCCCGAGGACTGCAGGCGATAGGCGGCCACATCCAGCACCAGGCCCGGCATGGGCTTGATCTGCGCGCCCACTTCGGTCTGCCGGAAGATGTTGGGATCGAGCCGCGCGGCGCCCAGCGCGTACTTGGCGAAATCGCTGGCCAGCGCAAATCCTTCGGACCAGCTGGCGCGCAGCAGCACGCCCGGCGCCACCTGCGAGCGCAGGCCCAGCTTGGGGCTGGCATGCGCCGTGCGCGCCAGCGGGCCGCAGGGGTCGCTGCCCGTCTCGGGGCCGTTGGGACGGCAACCGCCCGTGAAGCGGTCCCAGCGCAGGCCGGCGGACAGCTGCAGCAGGCGGTGAACGGGCGCATCCACCTCGGCAAAGGCCGAGAGGGTGTTGAGCCTGGAATTGCGGTCATCAATGGCCGCGCCCGTGCGCTCGCGCCACTGCAGGCCATCGTAGAACTGGTAGTCGGTGGATTCGCGCACGGCCTCCAGCCCGGCCACCCAGTTGAGCGGGGTCAGCGCCGTGACATGGCGGCCATTGAGGCTGGTGCCGGCGCCGTAGACGGCGCGGTCATAGCTTTCCTCGCGCTGCCGCCACTGCAGTGCGTCGATGGGCCGGCTGAACCAGCGCGTGAAGCTCTGCTGCGTGGTGTAGGCATGGCCCAGCCAGGTCAGCCGGGGCGAAAGCGCGTACTGCACATCGGCCCGCAGCGTGGCGAAGTTCTTGCGCGTGCCATCGTTCATGGCGCGCGGATCGATGCCATGCGGATCGCGTGCGAACTGCCCCGCCGTCAGGTACGAAGGCGAGTCGCCCTCGCCGTGGTGCAGCCGTGCCGACAGCGCCACCTCCAGCTGCGGCGTGAGCCGCTTGCTCCAGCGCAGCGCCGCCGTGCTGCGCTGGAACTGCGACTGCGCGCGAAATCCATCGGTGCGGTAGTGCTGGGCCGCCAGGTTCAGGAATTCGCCCTCCCCCAGCTTCAGCCCCAGGGCGCCCTGCGCGTCCAGCGTGCCGTGGGAGGACAGGCTGACATCGGCCTCGCGGTAGGGGGTGTAGTCGCCCTGCTTGCGCGTCTCTATCGCCATCAGCCCTGCGCGGTTGAAGTTGCCGTACAGCGCCGACACGGGCCCCTTGTAGATGCTGATGCGCTCCATCTCCAGCGGCACGATGACGCCCAGGTCCACATAGCCGTCGGCATGCGACATGGCCTCGTTCAGGGGAATGCCGTCCAGCGCTACGCCCACGTCGCCGCCATGGCCCCCACCGCCGAAGCCGCGCATGACGATGGCGTCACCCACGCCCGACAACTGGTAGTTCTGCACATTCATGCCCGGCACCTGGCGCAGCAGCTCCTGCGGATGGCTGGCGTGGGCGTTGGCGATGTCCTCGGCCTCGATCACCGTGGTGGTGTAGGCGGCCGAGGCGCCACGCGCGGTCTGGCCCTTGACCTCGACGGGCTGCAGGCTGGGCGAGGCATCCGTCGCCTGCTGTGCACCAGCCTGGGGAATGGCGGCCAGCCCCAGCAGGCCGGCCGCCGCAATCTGGTGCAAGGCGCAGGGCCGAGAAGGAAATTTCAGAGGATGTGTCATGCGGGTCCAAGAGTTGTATGAAGAAAAAAGCAAACTTCATACCGGCCTGCGTGACAGGGGCTGCGCGCCCGGCCCCGGACTGCCTCAATCGTCGTGCGAATGCGGATGGTGGTGCGCGTGATCGTGCCCGCCAGGCTCTGCCCTGCGCGCCATCACCACGTTGAGCTGGCCATGGTGCACGCCGCGCTCGGCCGTGATGGTGTCGGCAAACCGCCGCACGGCGCTGGCCGGGCCGCGCAGCATGACGGTTTCAATGCATTGCTCGTGGTCCAGGTGCACGTGGGTGGTGGCCATGTGCAGTTCGTGGTGGTCATGTTGCAGGCTGGCCAGGCGCTCGGACAGGTCGCGCTCGTGGTGGTTGTAGACATAGGACAGGTTGGCCACGCACAGGCCGTCGGCGTCCTCGCGCTCGCGCACCTGGGCCAGGTGGGCGCGCAGCACGTCGCGGATGGCCTCGGAGCGGTTGTCGTAGCCGCGCGCGGCGATCCATGCGTCGAAATCACGGGCCAGGTCGTCGTCGATGGAGATGGTGAAGCGTTCCATGGGCAGCAGAAGTGGGGAAACAGGTGGTGGGAACAAAAAAGGTCGGCATCACGCAGGATGTGCCCGGCCATTGTCTGGCCATCGTCCGGCCATCCAGGCCGGTGCCCTGCATGCAACACCCGCGCCAATCACTGTCGGCGCAGGCTGGCAATAGCGACAAACCACCACGGTCATGCTTTGTTCACATTAGCGCAATATCCGGTTACCCTGACCGAGGTTGCGCAGTGCGCACCGTCGATCGCTGAAAGGGGCGCGGCATGCAGTATTCATTCGATCAGCTTCTGGACATGCTGCTGTCCCTGCTGGAGGCTGCGCCCGCCTGTTCCTCGCGCGAACAATCCTTCGAGCAGCTGCGCACGCTGTGGCTTCAGACCCACAGCTATTTCGCGGCCCCCGAGACCGAGCTGCGACGCCTCGCCGGACGCAGGCTGGTCGAACTCCACGGCTGGAAGGATCTGGACAAGGACCCCTGCTACCTGGACCACGATCCCGGCAACGGCAGCGCCCTGCGCATCTACCTGCACCGCGATGGCGGCATGGTGATACAGCGCCTGCAGGGCGATGGCCGGCAGATCCTGTTCTCGCGCCTGGGCGTGCAGTTGCAGCCTGCTAGCTGAGCCTGCGCCTGGCCTGCGGGGCCAGACATCGCCCCACATCACATGCGCCCCGTGGTCCCCGCATTGCAGGGACCCAGGATCACGGGCCGGGCTGCCGCTCTCAGCCCTGGCGCAGCAGCCGCGCCAGCCCCTGCTCAAACCGGCCGTGCAAGGCCTGCGCGCCCTCGCCCGACAAGGCCAGCGCCAGCGCATGGCCATGCGTGTAATCGATCAGCAAGTCCAGCAGCACGGCGGCTTCGCCATCGCCGGGCTCGCACTGCTCCACCTCGCCGCGCAGCCGCTGCGTGAAGGCGGCCAGCGAATCGGTGAACAGGGCCGGGTCACCCAGAATGCACACCGTCAGCGCCGGATGGCGGCGCACGCGGTCCATGTAGCCCACCAGCAGCGCCTGCACACGCTGCACGGGTGCAAGCCCAGGCGAAGGTTCGGCCAGCGGCTGGCCATGCACGCGCTCCACCAGGCTGCGCATCAATTCCTGCTGGTCGCCCACATGGTGGATCACCGACATGGGCGTAATGCCCAGCTGCCGCGCCAGCGGCCGCAGGCCAAAGCCCTGCGCGCCCACGGCCTCCAGCAAGGCCAGCCCGGCATCCAGCACCTGATCGCGGCTGAGCGAGCGCCCGGCCGAGGGGCGCCCGCGCCGTGCAGCCTGTGCAGCCTGTGCAGCCGGTACAGCCTGCTCACCCATCGCCGCCACCGTTGCGCACCATGACCCGGCCGCCAGCCTCCACGCGGTAGCGCGTGCTGACCATGCCGCTGGGATAGGCCTGGGAGGCCAGGCAGGTTAACCGCAGATCGCAGCCGATATCGCCAAACAGCGGCCGCCCCGCGCCGATCAGCACGGGCACGCGGGTGATCGTCATCTCGCCCACCTCACCCGCCGCCAGGAAGGCGCGTATCACGGCGCCGCCGTCGATATAGGCGCTGCTCCAGCCCTCGGCCCGCAGCTCGGCCACCAGTTGGGCAGGCTGGACGGACGTGATGCGCAACTTGCCGCGCAGGTGCACAGGCACATCGCCCGCGCCCAGCGTGCGGCTCATCACCACCACGGATTTCTCAAACGGCCAGCCGTCGAAGCCCAGCACGCTTTCATAGGTGGAGCGGCCCATGACGATGCCGTCCACCGTCCTCATGAAGGCCGCGTAGCCGTAGTCCTCGCCGCCATCGCCCCCGGCCGGCAGCCAGTCCAGCGAACCATCGGGCCGGGCGATGAAGCCATCGACCGAAGTGGCGATGAAGACCTTGCCGAATGCATTGCCGAACGCATTGCCGTGCGCTTTTGCGGGTGTCCTGTCGGGTGCCATGGCAGTCTCTCCATCCAATTAAACATACACCGTATGATAATTAATCTGCGGCACCCTGGCTACCGATGGCCGTGCTCAGGCATAGGCCAGGATGTCGGCCAGCGGCCTGCGCGCCTTCTGGGGGCGTGGCGTGCCTGCCGCGTGGCCCACGGCGACCAGCATCACGGGCAGTTCGTGGGCCTGCAGGCCAAAGCCCGCTGCCAGCAGTTCCGCATCGAATCCCACCATGGGGCAGCTCGCCAGCCCCAGGCCCTGAGCGGACAGCATCAGCGTCATGGCCGCCAGCGAGGCCGAGCGCACGGCCTCGTCGCGCTGCAACTGCAGGTTGTCCGCATGCGCGGCATGGGCCTGCGCCACCCAGCCATCGGCCGTGCGCTGGCTCATCACGCCGCTGTCCACGCTGGGCTGCAAGAACTCCGCCAGCCGCGCATGGGCGGCCAGCGTGCCGCAGACGATGAAGACGGCAGAGGCGTCCTCCACCTTCTGCTGCCCATAGGCGGTGGCTTTCAGGCGCGCCTTGGCCTCTGGCGTGCGCACGGCAATGAAGCGCCAGTTCTGCAGGTTGTAGGCCGACGGGGACAGCGAGGCCTGGGCCACCAGCGCGGCCAGGGTTTCGTCGGCCAGCGGGCGGCCGGGCTCGAAACGGTCTGCGGAAACGCGCGAGGCGATGGCCTGGGCGACGGGCATGGAAGCAAGATCGGAAGAAGTCATGTGAAACGCTCGATTGAAAAAAGAGGAACCTCGATGCCAGAAACTCAGGCGCCGCGCGAAGCAGACCACTGCACCGCCAGCACGCTGGCCAGCACCACCAGCAGGCCCAGGAAGGACATGCCCGTCATGGACTGCGACAGCAGCGCCCAGCCCAAGACCACGGCGGTGAGCGGGCTCAGCAGGCCCAGCGAAGACACGGCCACCGAAGGCAGGCGCCCGATGCCGCGAAACCACAGCACATAGGCCAGCAGCGCGCCGGCAAGACACAGGTAGGCATAGGCGCCCAGTTGGGTGAGCGACAGCGCGGGCAGCGGCGCATCCACCCACCAGGCCAGCGGCAGCAGCATCAGCCCACCAAACAGCAGTTGCCAGCCCGTCAGCGCCAGCACCGGCAAGTCCACGCGCCAGCGCCGCGTGAGCCAGGTGCCGGCTGCCATGCACACCGCACCCGCCAATGCCGCCGCCATGCCCACGGGCTCGAACACCGTCTGCGGCGACAGCAGCAGCACTGCCATGCCCGCAATGCCCGCCACGGCGGCCCACAGCGTCAGCCGCGCGGGGACCCGCCCGTCCACGCCCCAGGCCAGCGCCATCACCAGCAGCGGCTGCACGGCACCCAGCACGGCCGCCAGCCCGCCCGGCAGCCGATAGGCCGCCACGAACAACAGCGCCTGGAACACGCCGATGTTCAGCCCGCCCAGCACCAGCAGCCGCCACCAGCCCGAGCCCACGGGCAGCCGCCGCGTGAACAGCACCAGCAGCAGCCCGGCCGGCAGCACGCGGATCAGCGCAGCCGTGAACGGACGGTCTGGCGGCAGCAGTTCGGAAGTGACGATGTAGGTGGAGCCCCAGATGGCGGGCGCCAGCGCGGTCAGCAGGATGTCGCGCCAGGACATGGCGAGGCTGGCCGAGGGTGCGCAAGAAGAGGATGGCGAGGAGGACATGGCATTTATCTTCAATTCAAGATAAATCCATTATGCACGACTTATCTTAAAATCAAGACAAATGCCGAAACCCACCCTCCCCCGCCTGCCCGACCGGGTAGACACCATCCTCGAACAATGGGCGCGCGAACGCCCCGACCTGGACGCCAGCCCCATGGGCCCCATAGGCCGCATCAAGCGCTGCGCCGCCCTGCTGGAGCAACGGCTGGAGGAATGCTTTGCGCGCTTCGGCATGACCATGTGGGAGTTCGACGTGCTGGCCACGCTGCGCCGCTCGGGCGCGCCCTTCTGCCTCACGCCCACGGCCCTGTTTTCCACGCTCATGGTCACCTCGGGCACCATGACCCACCGCATGAAAAGCCTGGAGACGCGCGGCCTGGTACAGCGCCTGCCCAACCCGCAGGACGCGCGCAGCATGCTGGTGCAGCTCACCGACCAGGGGCTGGAGCTGATAGACCGCGCGGTGGAAGCGCACCTGGACAACGAGCGCGCCATGCTGGCGCCCATGCCCGTTGCCGAACTGGCCGCGCTGGACCAGCGGCTGTCCCAGCTGCTGCGCGTGCTGGAGGGCGGGCCTGACGAGGGCACACGCCCTGCCCCCTGAACTGGCGTATGTCCAGGTCGTTGGAACTGGCGACGGTCGTGGTGCTCACGCCCTTCGTCATGACCCGGGAACGCTTTTGGCAAAAGAGGTGCTTCCCTTGAAGCACATCGCAGGCACCCAGCCGCTTCTCGATACGCCATGGCAGCAATTGCTTACCCGCATGTCTCAAGACCTACGCAACAACCCGCATCCTGGACTCGGATGGGCAATGCCAGAAAATCCTGAGCACACAAGCGCGACCCACAGAAGACCATTGGCTTTCCCACAATCTGCTGCAAAAACCTTGTGTCGAATTTTTGTAGCCAGATGTAATGATTTCGCCAGAGATTTCCACTAAGATGTCCATTCCAACGGTGAAATGGCGAAAACAGATTCTCAAACGACTGTGATACTCCCTCAACGCACCATACCATCTTGATAATGGTTTATTAATCTCCCGCCTTGGATACAAAAGGCTGCCGCAGGCTGAATGCGCGCGATTTTCAATCGTCCAATGTTCAGGCTTTTTTCGGCTGATCCTTTACCGCACAATTTCTACACGAATGGCATGACGTCAGTTTATTCAGGCGGCAAACAGGCGGTTTAGCGAGTTATTCAATCTTTCAAACGGTACTGTGCAAAGCAGTCTCGCCGAGGCTTCGGCGTGGAATAGCCCTATGGCATCGGCACATAAGAAATGGGAGACATACCATGGACATATCGGAAATAGCTTTGGCAAATAGCGAATGCCATCTCGATGCTGAGCATCCAACAGCAGATGAAGTCATCGCGTCTGCACTCACTGCGCGTGAAATCGATGTACTCGAAGCGATGGCCAAAGGCCTTGGTTGCAAGGACATTGCGCACACGCTGGGCATCAGCGAACACACGGTACGCAAGCACCGCAGCAATATGTGTACACGGCTGGGCCTGCGCAATGCCGTAGAACTCGTCACGCATGCCAGGCGGCAAGGCTGGTTGAGCGCTGCCCGCTCACCGCTCCCTCTGTCGCCCCGCGAGCAGGAGGTGATGGTGCACGTGCTGGCGGGCCAGACCAGCAAGGAGATCGCACGTTCGCTTTACCTCAGCGACTTGACCGTGCGCAAGCATCGCGAAAACATTCTGCGCAAACTGGGCCTGACAAGCACCGCCCAGTTGCAGACATTCGCGCCAACGGCAACTCGCAATGGCGGCAGCATCTGATATCCAGGCCAGCGCGCATCGCCTGTCCGTGCTCACCGAATACGACATTGGAAGTATTCCATCCTCCTGATGCAATTGGGCATGATGAGTCCAACGAATACTTATGACGGCTTCAGCAGGCGCCAGTGCATTCCAGGTTTGCGCGGTTGATATGGAATATCCGCGCGAGCCTTGAAAGGCTGCAAAGGCTCATATCCCTTCACCTCTTCGCCTCTACGGTCAGCGTCCGTCGAGGCATCTTCCCGGCGCCCACGTGTCGGATTCCTGCACGCAACTCAAAGGAGTATCCCGCCATGAACCACTCTTCGCGGTCACCCCCTGCGATTTCTCCCAAGCACCCCATGCCTTAGGCCCAATACCGGGCAATCATTCTCATTGGCAAAGAAAAGCGTTCATGACTTCAAACCTCATGTCGCTCCCTATTCATTCAATTTCAGGAATTGCACGCCATGTCAGATCAAGCCATGTTCAGCCAGTTGTACAACGCCCTTGTCGATAATCTCGGCACCCCGAATTTCCAGTTGCTTGGCACCCCCAAGGACTTCAGCTGGGGCACGGCTCCGACCGGGCAATGGGACCCGGCCGCCTATCAGATCGTCAGCGGCATGCCGCAGTGGTCCGCGATCGGCCAGTACGGCAGCCTCGATGCGACGCTCTTCGACGCCGTCCGTCAGATCTTTGGTCACGTGACATTCAAGGTCAGCCCCGAGCAGCAGGCCAATCAGACGGAGCTGGCCAACCTGTGCGTCCAGAAAAGCAATGCGATGGCCAAGGCCAACAGCGACATGAACCAGTTCTACCTGAGTTCAAAGCAGAACGGCGGCTTGATATTCGCAGCCCGCTACCCTGACATCAACACCTGGCTCAACAACGCGCCGGAGGCTGCTGCCTACGTTGCCGCCATCCAGGCGGCCACCAACGCCTACAACCAGGCGATCAAGATGAAGATGGAGCTGGAGCGAGCCAGCATGCCCAGCGATCTGCAGCGCGCCATCGACATGATGCAGACGCCGTCGGGCGACCCTGCCTCAAACAACGCACCGGCAGGCTGGACCAAGGTGCCGGATGGCTCGGGCATCCTGCGCTGGCAGCCGGACTTCCACATCGACACGACGGGCGCGGACTGGCGCGCAGCGCTCAGCAATGGCAGTGCAGGCGCGTTCTCGATCGCGATGAAATCTTCGCAGTCGAGCAGCGACTTCAAGTCCTCGTTTGCCAAGGGCTCGACCAGCGTTGGCAACTTCTTCTGGAGCGTCAACGCATCGGGCGGCTGGAGCAAGTCCGACCTGTTCAACCAGGACTCGAGTTCGTCAGTGAAGATCAGCTGCGAGTCCTCCACGCGCGTGAAGGTGAATCCGGGCGACTGGTACCCGGGCGGCTTCATGAGCGAACTGGCCAAGGCCCAGCAGGGGCCGGGCGGCCAGGGCTACACCATCGTCGCCCCGTGGGTGGCCAACGGCGGCCCGGGATCGAGCTCCCTGTTCGGCCCGAACGGCATCGTTGCGGCACGGGTGTCCGAGCTGCTGGTCGTCTACAAGCCTTCGTTCGAGATCACGATGAGCGCCAACACCTATCAGCAGAACAAGCAGGCCTTCGAGGCCAGCGCGGGTGTGCGCATCGGGCCCTTCACCTTCGGTGGCACGGGCGGTCACCAGTCCGAATACACCAAGAGCACCGCACAGGCCAATACCTTCAAGGGCAGCAGCACCTCGGTGAACCCGCAAATCATCGGCGTGATCGTCGACTTCCCGGGCATCCACTGACCTGAAGACCAGCGGGTGGGCAGGACGCCGCGGCGGGTCCCGCCCACCCCGCCCACCCCCGTCAACCGGAGACAGCGTTCATGAACGTGATCCATCAGTTCCTCGGCGGCCTGGCTGATCTGGTGCCTCCGCCCCCAAGGGCCCCAAGCGTATCGAGCGGGCCGAAAACCGGCATGGTGTTCAAGCGCTCGGCATCCATTTCGGCGCCGCTGGTGCGGGGGCAGATGCTGATGCCAGTGACCGCGTGGAACTGGCCGGATCCAGTGACCGGCACCATGGCCGACGCGCAGTTTCTCTTTGCAGATACGGTGCCCCAGTCCGCTGCCAATGGCGCGCTGTACCAAGCGTCGGGGCGCAGCTTTTCGCAGGGATACAAGACCTTTCTGCAGGTACTCGAAGCCTGCAAGTTTCCCTATCAGTCGATGCTTGCAGGCGCCATGCAGAAGATGGCAACGCCTGCGGGCGAACCTGCATACTCGCCCACTCCGGTGGGATGGACCAAGGTGTACGAGACCGGCTACCTCCAGTGGAAACCGATCTGGACACTGCCCAAGAGTTCGTCGGAGTGGAGCGCAGCAGTGGCTGTCGGCACGATCGCAAACCCCGGCACCTTGCGCTTGAATCTCAACGACACATCCGGCGCAGGGCCGCAGGCTCCGGCGTCTCTGCAGGCCCTGGACGCTTCCGGCCGCGTCCTTGCGCTACCCGCCGCTTCGCTGGAGACGGTGACGATCACCTCTGAATGCTGGGACCAGGTGCCGATCTACCCCGGCAGCTGGTACGACGCCTCGATGGTGGCGCTGGGTCGCGGCCTGGTGCCGGATGCAGGCGTATTCTTCGGGCCTGGCGGCCTGATGGCGTGCCGTGTGTCAACTTTCTACGTCGCGTTGAAACCCCGCTTCGACTTCACTGCCGCAGCGCCGATACCCGCCTCGCTGCGCCAGACGCTGGATGAAGCTGACACCGTGCAGGCCATGGGTGTGACGGTTCAGCGCGCACGCGGAGACGGACAGCCAAACCAGGCCTTGCGCCTCGTGAACACCGATCCTGCCCCCGTCATCGTGGCCGTGAGCCTTGAAACCTTGGCGTGATCCGTCACGTCAGACGATTGCATTGGGCACCCCAGGGCCGCAAGGCGCAGGCTGCTTGCTATGACGCAGCAAAGTGCATGGTGGCCGCATGCGTGGCAGCGCCCTGCCCTATCGCAAACCTTCCGCCTGCAGCGACTTACGCACGGCAGGCCGCTCACGCATCCGCGCGTACCAGCCTGCAAGGTGCTCCAGGCCATCAAAGCGAATGCTCGTCTTGTAGACCGACTCCAGCCACGGCGCCTGCCCCCACTGCGTGAGCGCGTACAGATAGGCATCGGCCACGGTGAAGCCATCGCCCATCAGGTAGCGCTTGCCGGCCAGTTGCGAATCCACCCAGGCATACCGCTGCTCCAGCTTGGGTTTGGCCGTTTCCACGCCGTACTTTCCCGCCGCCACGGCATACAGCAGCGGGATGAAGCCCTTGTGGATTTCCGAGTTCAGAAAGGCCAGCCACTCCAGCAGCCGATAGCGCTCCAGGCTTCCCTGGACTGGCACCAGAAGAGACGCAGACCGCAGGTCCGCCAGGTACTGCAGAACGGCGGGCCCTTCCCGCAGCAGGCTGCCGTCGTCCAATTCCAGCAGGGGGACATAGCCGAACGGGCTGAGCGCACGGAAATCCCTGCCGTCTTCCGTCTGATGGGCCTTGTGGTCCACCCGGACCAGTTGGAAATCAAGCCCCAGCTCGTTCAGGACAATGTGCGGCGCCAGCGAACAGGTGCCCGGCAGGTAGTACAGCTTCATGGAATTTCTCTGGTGATGGAACAAGGGGCCTGCGCGTTCAGGCACAGCCCCTGGCCAATGTCATGCACCAGGGAACAATCTGGAAGAAGGCAATAAAACTGCCCATAGGTTAAAAAAATATACCTGCCGCCTGCCTATGATGAATGTGCTATGAAATCCAACATCTCCGGCTGCTCCGTGGAAGAAGCCATGCGCCTGCTGGGCGGCCGCTGGAGGCTGCTCATCGCCTCCTACCTCATCGACGGCCCCCGCCGCTTCAACGACCTGCGCCGCGACATGCCCGGCATCTCCCAACGCTCCCTCACCCTGGACCTTCGCGCGCTGGAGGAAGCGGGCCTGGTCAAGCGCACGGTCTACCCCACGGCACCGGTCAAGGTGGAGTACGAACTGACCCCGGATGGGGAGCGGCTCAAGCCCGTGGTGGAAGTGATGAAGGAGTTTGGGTTGTGGGTGAAGGGGAAGGCGCCGGCCTGACGAAAACTGCGCCGGTTGGTCGTCTCCATCCGCCCTCCCTGCAGACAGGCAGGCCCCATCGCCGCATGAACGGTGATTTCCAGAACAACGACCATGACGAACAAGCCTTCCGAGCAGGCATCCCGCGCCGAGTACGCGCGACGGATCAATCGCGTGCTCAACTACATCGATGCCCACCTGGATCAGCCTCTGGATGGCGCACATCTGGCCGACATCGCCAATTTCTCGCGCTTCCACTTTCACCGAATTTTCGCCGCATGGATGGGAGAAACGCTGGGCAGCTATGCGCAGCGCCGACGGCTCGAGAAGGCGGCGTTCCGGCTGTCCTGCGGCAGCAAGGACACCGTGCTTGAAACCGCCTTGGCCACCGGCTTCCAATCGGGCGAAGCATTTGCGCGCGCCTTCAAGCTCAAGTTTGGCTGCACGCCATCGGCCTGGCGCTCCACCACGCTTGAGCGACTGAAAGCACAGGCGGCCGCGATCGGACAGCAACCAGGCAGCCAGCAGAGCAATCCTGATCAGGTCTTCGGCAATCTCCATCAGACAGACCCATGCGCGTTCGGCGAACCTCAGGGCTCTTGTCACCTGAAGGAAGAAATCGCCATGGACGTCCGCATCATTGATCTACCCAAAGCACATATCGCCTATCAACGCTTGATCGGCCCCTATGGGCCAGCCATAGGCCAATTCTGGCGAGGCACCATTGCGCCGTGGATGCACTCCAATGGCCTCAGCGATCAAACGTGCTACGGCATAGGCTATGACGACCCCTCTCTCACGCCCGCCAGCAAATGCCGCTATGACGCCTGCGTGGAAGTCCCCGCGCATTTCGTCGCCAGCGGCCAGGTGGACACCCAATCCCTGCCGGGCGGCCGTTACGCCGTGGCAAGGTTCAAAGGAAAACCCGAGGGTCTGGCCAATGCCTGGATGTGGCTGACGCGCGAATGGATGCCGTCCAGCGGAATGCAATGCGACGACCGGCCTTGCTTTGAGATGTTTTCTGCGGCCACTGCCATGGATGCCGACACCGGTGAGTTTTGTTGCGACATCTGCATTCCGGTGCGGGCGCTGTGAAGCGACTCAAGCCGGTTGAGGTTTGACGAATGTGTTGGGTTGGCCGGGTGAATCCACTACCCGCTGCAGGCGTTGGACCTTAGCCGTCAGGTGTCGGCTTTGCAGCGTGAGCAGTCTGTCGCCTGACGGCGGGCTCGGGGGATCAGCGGGATAGCGCTGAACTCCCCGTCAGTGGTCGTTCGCGTCAGCCAGCTATCGACCCCGAGCAGTCCTTCAGGGCAACGCACTAAAGCAGTCGGTCATCACGATTTTTAAGTCTGACCCTGTTACATTCATCGTAAGTCCATTCCTGGCTTGCAGGCGGCAGGTCTAATGGTGATTTGTAAAGTGAATTCATACAATTCGTACGCCGCTGAGCTACGCTGCAAGCCTTTTTCGAGACTTTGGGCCGACCAATTTAGACCACTGACCTTAGATATGGTCTGGTTTTTTTGCGGTCTGCATCACGTTAAATTTTTACGGAGAAGTCATATGAGTACGCCACCCACATCCATGAAATGTAACAACATTGCATCTCTAAAAGCATATCTTGCGGGCTTTCCACACCAACTGGATCACAAACCTAACGGGCAGAGCATGTATAAATTTGAGGATGGACTTACGCTAAATGTGTATGACACAGGCTCAGTCGTCTTCCAAGGAGCTGGCGCCGCTGCTCCGCTCGCTGCCCAGGTCGCTAATCTGATTAATCAGATTAATATGCCTATCCCTCCCCAAGCACCAAAACAACCCTAACCTTTCAGTCAAGCGGCCGGCTTACAGTCAGACGCTTGACTGAAAGGTTAGGTCCAAGGAGGAGACATGAAGTCACGAGAGCTATTGACAACGCCGGTGCTTATCGTCACTGGGTACACGATCGTTTCGCATCGAGACGGTAAGTTTTTGCATAGTTTCACCCCAGAGAGCACAACCACTGTCTACCAATTTATTGCTAACCGGGAGCCGGTGTTCGACCAGGGCGAACGATACAACATTGGCTACACGGTCAAAGATGGTGTGAATTGGGTGGACGTGTCAGCGTCTGCAAAGGCAGACCACGTAGATCCACACAAGAGCTACTACGTGTCAAAACTGCTCGGCGAAGAGCTGAAGGAGGTCGAAACTCAAAAATCTGACGAGCGAGTTCAGCACAACGCACGCGATGGTCGCTATCTAGGGAAAAAGTACGCTTGGCGAATCTATGGAATGGCTGTCGCTCGTGACACGTTTGATGCCTACATGAAAGACATCGCCCATCCGGCGGTTGACTGTTACACAGAGGGCAGTCCGTCAGTTGCATATAGGGAGGCCGGGCTTGAAGGGGCGATGGCGGCGCTAATTCAGTCGGTAACCAGAGTTGGCGGGAACCGTTTTCGGTCACCGCTCCTTCCATCAAAGAATTGGTTTCAAATCAAGGGCATCTCTGCCATCACTGATAAGAAGTAGGCAGAAGGTTGAGTGACTGCTATTTAATGCTGTCAACGCCCGCTACTGGCCCTGTCTCTTATACACATCTAAGAGGGGGGGGGGGGGGGGGGGGGGGGGGGGGGGGGGGGGGGGGGGGGGGGGGGGGGGGGGGGGGGGGGGGGGGGGGGGGGGGGGGGGGGGGGGGGGGGGGGGGGG
>NZ_JAELTK010000343.1:0-254 GCF_016428765.1 Delftia sp. ASV31 | reverse complement strand
CCCCCCCCCCCCCCCCCCCCCCCCCCCCCCCCCCCCCCCCCCCCCCCCCCCCCCCTTTTCAAGCAGAAGACGGCATACGCGATCAACGTCAGCGTCTCGTGGGCTCGGAGATGTGTATAAGAGACAGTCCCAGGCCTTGACGGCCACGTGGCCGTTGGTCTCGGGCGCCAGCATCATCACCACCTCGGTGGCGTCGATGTCGGTGACGATGCGCGGGCGGCCCTGGCTCACGCCTTCCTCGCGCACCAGGCCGT
>NZ_JAELTK010000342.1:0-255 GCF_016428765.1 Delftia sp. ASV31 | reverse complement strand
CCCCCCCCCCCCCCCCCCCCCCCCCCCCCCCCCCCCCCCCCCCCCCCCCCCCCCCCCCCCCCCCCCCCCCCCCCCCCCCCCCCCCCCCCCCCCCCCCCCCTTTTTAATGATCCGGCGACCACCGAGAACTACACTGTTCGCATTTCGTCGGCAGCGTCAGATGTGTATAAGAGACAGGCCAAGGCCGCCGCGCTGCAGGTGGGCGACCCCGCCGACGAGCGCACGCAGATGGGGCCGTTGATCACCGCCAAGCAC
>NZ_JAELTK010000341.1:0-256 GCF_016428765.1 Delftia sp. ASV31 | reverse complement strand
CCTATGAGGTCGATGGCCGGCAGTACGTCTCCATCGCCGTAGGCTGGGGCGGCGTCTACGGCCTGTCTCTTATACACATCTGACGCTGCCGACGAAATGCGAACAGTGTAGATCTCGGTGGTCGCCGGGTCATTAAAGAGGGGGGGGGGGGGGGGGGGGGGGGGGGGGGGGGGGGGGGGGGGGGGGGGGGGGGGGGGGGGGGGGGGGGGGGGGGGGGGGGGGGGGGGGGGGGGGGGGGGGGGGGGGGGGGGGGGGG
>NZ_JAELTK010000340.1:0-261 GCF_016428765.1 Delftia sp. ASV31 | reverse complement strand
GCTCGGCGCCGTAGTGCGCACCCAGGCCGCCCGTGAACAGGCCGTAGCCATAGGCCACATGCACCATGTCGCCGGGCCGCCCGCCCGCCGCGCGGATGGAGCGCGCCACCAGGTTCGCCCAGTTGTCGATGTCATTCAACGTGTAGCCCACGACCGTGGGCTTGCCCGTGGTGCCCGAGGAGGCATGCACGCGCGCCACCTTCTGGCGCGGCACGGCGAACATGCCGAACGGGTAGTTCTCGCGCAGGTCCTTCTTGGTGG
>NZ_JAELTK010000339.1:0-261 GCF_016428765.1 Delftia sp. ASV31 | reverse complement strand
CCACCAAGAAGGACCTGCGCGAGAACTACCCGTTCGGCATGTTCGCCGTGCCGCGCCAGAAGGTGGCGCGCGTGCATGCCTCCTCGGGCACCACGGGCAAGCCCACGGTCGTGGGCTACACGTTGAAGGACCTGGACAACTGGGCGAACCTGGTGGCGCGCTCCATCCGCGCGGCGGGCGGGCGGCCCGGCGACATGGTGCATGTGGCCTATGGCTACGGCCTGTTCACGGGCGGCCTGGGTGCGCACTACGGCGCCGAGC
>NZ_JAELTK010000338.1:0-265 GCF_016428765.1 Delftia sp. ASV31 | reverse complement strand
CCCCCCCCCCCCCCCCCCCCCCCCCCCCCCCCCCCCCCCCCCCCCCCCCCCCCCCCCCCCCCCCCCCCCCCCCCCCCCCCCCCCCCCCCCCCCCCCCCCCCCCCCCCCCCTTTTTAATGATCCGCCGACCACCGAGATCTACACTGTTCGCATTTCGTCGGCAGCGTCAGATGTGTATAAGAGACAGGGGCCACGGTTTCGGCCACCTTGATCAGCATGCGCGCCAGGCCATGGCTGGCCGGGTGCAGCTTGACCAGGGATTCGG
>NZ_JAELTK010000337.1:0-266 GCF_016428765.1 Delftia sp. ASV31 | reverse complement strand
CCCCCCCCCCCCCCCCCCCCCCCCCCCCCCCCCCCCCCCCCCCCCCCCCCCCCCCCCCCCCCCCCCCCCCCCCCCCCCCCCCCCCCCCCCCCCCCCCCCCCCCCCCCCCCTTTTTTAATGATCCGGCCACCACCGAGATCTACACTGTTCGCATTTCGTCGGCAGCGTCAGATGTGTATAAGAGACAGGCCAAGGCCGCCGCGCTGCAGGTGGGCGACCCCGCCGACGAGCGCACGCAGATGGGGCCGTTGATCACCGCCAAGCAC
>NZ_JAELTK010000336.1:0-266 GCF_016428765.1 Delftia sp. ASV31 | reverse complement strand
CCCCCCCCCCCCCCCCCCCCCCCCCCCCCCCCCCCCCCCCCCCCCCCCCCCCCCCCCCCCCCCCCCCCCCCCCCCCCCCCCCCCCCCCCCCCCCCCCCCCCCCCCCCCCCCCCCTTTTAATGACACGGCGACCACCGAGATCTACACTGTTCGCATTTCGTCGGCAGCGTCAGATGTGTATAAGAGACAGGCAGGGCTTCGGGCAGCACGCCCAGTTCGATGCCGACAAAGGCGAAGAACAGGCCGCAGGCGCCCAGGCTGAACGC
>NZ_JAELTK010000044.1:0-48555 GCF_016428765.1 Delftia sp. ASV31 | reverse complement strand
TCATCGGCGCGCTGGCCGCCGTGCGCCCCATCACCACGCGCCGCCCGCCCCTGGTGGCTGCGCTGCGCGAACGCATCCGGCTCATGGGGCTGGCCTTCCGCCAGATCGTGGCGGCGCAGTTCTGGATTGCGGCCTTCAACACTTTCCTGACGGCCATCTTCCTGCTGGGCGTGCTGCCGCACTGGAACCTGACCCTGCCCTACACGCCAGCCCTGATCACGCTGACCTTCATCGCGGGCCTGGTGCCCATCGTGGGCAACCTGCTGTGCAATGCGGTGATCACCATCGTGGGGCTGTCGGTCTCCCCGGTGGCCGCCGCGGCCTGCCTGGGCTTTCTGATCCTGATCCACAAGGCCGAGTACGTGATCAACGCCAAGGTGGTGGGCCAGCGCACGCACATGGGCGTGTGGGAGCTGCTGGCCGTGATGTTCGTGGCCGAGTCGGTGTTCGGCCCCGCAGGCCTGGTGGCGGCGCCACTGTTCTACGCCTATCTCAAGAAAGAGCTGGAAGCCGTCCGGCTGGTCTGAGCAGCGCTCCGACCCTGGGGGCTGCCGCTACAGGCCCCTGAGCCGCCGGATCACCTCGCGCACGGCCACGGCCTGCGCGCCCTGCTGGGAATGCAGGAAGCGCTCCAGGTCTTCGAGCGCACGCTCGGTCACTCCCCACTGCGCATAGGCCAGCCCCCGGTCCCGGAAGATCTCCGGCATGTCGGGCCGCAGCACGGCCAACCGGTTGAGCACGGCCACCAGCAGCGGCCAGTCGCGCCGTGCATGGTGGATCTCCTGCAGATTGCGCAGCATGCGCTCCAGAATGTCGCGCGGCGATGCGCCCTGCAGGTACATGCCCAGCGGAGCCGCCTCCTCGGCGGACAGGCCGGCGTTCTGCCAGAAGGGCTCCAGCCGCTCGGCCAGGCTGTTGGCCGAGAAGGATTCACCGCTCAGCGGGTCCATCACCACCTGCCCCTGGGGCAGGCGCAGCTTGACCAGGAAATGCCCGGGAAAGCTCACGCCCTGTGCCGGCAGATCGATGGCCGCAGCCAGCTCCAGCCAGATCAGCGCCACACTGATGGGAATGCCGCGCCGCATCTGCAGCACATGGTGGATGTAGCTGTTGGCCGGGTCGTAGTAATCGTTGAGATTGCCGCCAAAGCCCAGCTCGCCATAGAAGAACTGGTTGAGCACGCGCAGGCGCTGCAGGGAATCGGTTTCGCCGGCCAGGCGCTGGAGCAGGCGCACCTGCAGCCGGTCCAGCTCGGCGCTGGCCGCCTGCAGGTCGAGATCGGGCACGGCATCCTGGGCGATGCTGATTGCCGCCTCCATCAACGGCAGGTGGTCATCGCTTTGCACCAGCGCTGCAAAGTATTGCAGGGCCGTTGGCGTGTCTTCGTAACTCCAGCTCATGATGCTTTGTATATTGCAGCGCCCAAGCCTGCAATTATGCGGGTTTGGGCGATGCCTCTCAGCGCCGCAGCAGCGCGCGCAGCTTGAGCCCCGCCGCCCACAGCGCACCGAAGTACAGCAGCACCGAGGCGGCCATCAGCGCGGCGAGCAGGCCCACACGCTGCCAGCCGTTGGCGCGCAGCGCGATCCAGTCGAAATGCTGGCTGCCCCAGGTCAGCAGCACGGCCAGCAGGCTGCTGGCCGCGACCACCTGCAAGCCCAGCCGGCCCCAGCCCGGCTTGGGACGGTAGACGCCCCGGCGCAGCAGACCCCACAGCAGCCAGCCCGCATTGACCAGGGCCGCCAGGCCGATGGACAGCGCCAGGCCGGTATGCGCCATGAAGGGCACCAGCACCAGGTTGAGCAGCTGGGTGATGACCAGCACCACGATGGCGATCTTGACGGGCGTGCGGATGTCCTGGCTGGCGTAGTAGCCCGGCGCCAGCACCTTGATGGCCACCAGGCCCACCAGGCCTGCGCCGTAGCCGACCAGCGCCAGGGCGATCTGGCCCACGTCGCTGTCCTGCAGCGCACCGCGGTGGAACAGCGTGGCCACCAGCGGCTCGGCAAAAGTGAGCAGGCCCACGGCGCACGGCACGGACAGCAGCACCACCAGGCGCAGCCCCCAGTCCAGCATGGCCGAGTAGCGCTCCGAGTCGTCGGCCGCCTTGGCAGCGGCCAGCTGGGGGGTAAGCACCACGCCCAGCGCCACGCCCAGCAGGGCCGTCGGAAACTCCATGAGCCGGTCGGCATAGAACAGCCAGGTCACGCTGCCCGGTTGCAGATAGGAGGCGATCTGGGTGTTGATCATCAGCGAGACCTGGGCCACGCCCACGCCCAGCAGGGCCGGCGCCATCAGCTTGAGTATGCGGCGCACGCCAGCCTCGGCCCAGGCTTGGCGCAGCGCAGCTGGCGAAAAGCCGATGCGCGGCAGCAGGCCCAGACGCGCCAGCGCAGGCAGTTGCACCGCCAGCTGCAGCACGCCGCCCAGCATCACGCCACCGGCCATGGCGTAGATGGGCTCGATGCCGCGCGCCTGCAGCCAGGGCGCGCCCCAGAAGGCGGCGGCGATCATGGCCAGGTTCAGCAGCACCGGCGTGGCGGCCGAGACGGCAAAGCGCCGCCAGGTATTGAGCACGCCGGCAGCCAGCGCCACCAGCGACATGAAGCCGATGTAGGGGAACATCCAGCGTGTCATCAGCACGGCGGCGTCATAGCCCTCGGGCGACTGGCGCAGGCCGCTGGCCAGCAGCCAGACCAGCAGCGGCGCGCCGACCACGCCCAGCACGCAGGTCACCAGCAGCACCCAGAACAGCAGCGTGGCCACGTGCGAGATCAGCCTGCGCGTGGCCTCGTCCCCCTCCTTGGCCTTGCTGGCGGCCAGCACCGGCACGAAGGCCTGGCTGAAAGCACCCTCGGCGAACAGCCGCCGAAAGAGATTGGGAATCCTGAAGGCGACATTGAACGCATCGGTCAGCGCATTGGCTCCGAACATGGAGGCCATGAGCAGATCGCGCACCAGCCCGGTGATACGGGAGGCCAGCGTCAGCAGGGAAACGGTGGAGGCGGCTTTGAACAGTGACACCGTGGGGAGTGTATGCGCTGGCATGCCCCGCCGGCCGGCACGCCAGGCGGGCCTGGCCGCTCTTGCACTCCGTTGCAACAGGCGGGCCCGTGCGGCCTGGGCCCTCAAGGCCCTGTCCGGGCCGCGTGCTATAATCCCGCGCTTCGCCGACAACATCCTCAGACACTAGGAATACATATCATGGCATCCAAGCCCGCAAAGAAGAACCCCCGTCTCGCCTCCGGCCGCAAGCGCGTCCGCCAGGACACCAAGCTCAACGCAGCCAACACCTCGCTGCGTTCCAAGTACCGCACCGCCGTCAAGAAGGTCGAAAAGGCCGTTCTGACTGGCGACAAGGCCAAGGCAACCGAACTGTTTGCCGCAGCCCAATCCGTTCTGGACACGATCGCCGACAAGGGCATCTTCCACAAGAACAAGGCCGCTCGCGACAAGAGCCGCCTGTCCGCCAAGGTCAAGGCCCTGGCCGCCGCCTAATCCAATTAGGCAACCGCACGGATGGCTCCGGCCATCTGCCGTTTGTAACGGGTGCGCTGTCAGCGAACGAGAAAACCGCCTTCGGGCGGTTTTTTTGTGCCTGAACGATGCCCCTGCATCCGCAGGATCCAGCAAAAAAGCCCCACCCTCCGGAGCACAGGCGAAAAAAAACGCACCCCAGGCGCGCTTCACATCGGACGGGAACGACCCGCAAAAAAAGAAGCCGGCCTCAGCGGGCCGGCTCGTCCGGTATCAGGCAGGCCTCGGCAACCTGCAGGTTGTTGTCCTTGGCGAAATTCAGGCAGAAATCCCAGGCCATGGGCTCGTAGTCGCGCAGGTCGCGGTGCACGACCACGCACTTGACGCCATTGAGCGTTGTGGGAACACACCAGGGCGAGTAGCTCAGGTGGCTGCCGCGCTGGGCACCACCGGGGCGAAACTGGCTCATGACGCCTGCCAGCCGCTCGGCCCAGTCGCTGGGCCGGAAAGTCTTGCCTTCGTGGGTGATGCCCTGGATGAACAGTTCTTTGCTGGAGGGAGAGACCATCAGGATGCACGCCAAAATACGACTTGCGCAACAAGGAACAACACAGGCGACCTGCCAAGGGGCACGGCGCCCTGCCACGTCCTGTTTGCGCAAGTCCTTCAAAAAAGTCAGAGCCCACGGGCAGAATCGCTGCCAGCAGGCCAAGCCGGCATTTTATCTCTTATATAAGAGCTGAGGCCTTGTTGCAGCGCACTACCCAAGTGTGGCGTAGGCTCATTGCATGGCTGTGATGCGCAAACCGCAACGGTAGGCCATCTCGCGGCCCCTAGAATCGGGCTTCGCTGTTTTTCAGGCATCTGCGGCGGCAACGCCCGGATGCCGTTTACTTTCCAGCTCAGGAGATTTTTGCAATGACCGCTTTCATTGAGGCTGCCTCGCCCCACGTGATGAACACCTATGGCCGCGTACCGATCGCTCTGGAGCGAGGCCAGGGCTGCCGCGTGTGGGACGTCAACGGCAAGCAGTACCTCGATGCGCTGGGCGGCATTGCAGTGAACACGCTGGGCCACAACCACCCCAAGCTGGTGCCTGCGCTGCAGGACCAGGTGGCCAAGCTCATCCACACCTCCAACTACTACCACGTGCCCGGCCAGGAAACGCTGGCCAAGCTGCTGACCGAGCGCGCGAAGATGACCAATGTCTTCTTCTGCAGCACGGGCCTGGAGGCCAACGAGGCCGCCATCAAGATCGCGCGCAAGTACGGCGTGGACAAGGGCATCGCCAAGCCGGTGATCGTGGTCTACGAGCATGCCTTCCACGGCCGCTCCATCGCCACCATGACGGCCACGGGCAACCCCAAGGTGCGCGACGGCTTCGGCCCGCTGCTCGACGGCTTCCTGCGCGTGCCGGTCAATGACTTCGAAGCGCTGCAGCAGGCCACGGCCGGCAACCCCGACGTGGTGGCCGTGATGATGGAGCCCATCCAGGGCGAAGGCGGCCTGCACCCCATGCGCATCGAGTACATGCAGCAGGTGCGCGCACTGTGCGATGCCAACGGCTGGCTGATGATGTTCGACGAAGTCCAGGCCGGCATGGGCCGCACGGGCAAGTGGTTCGCCCACCAGTGGGCCGGCATCATCCCCGACGTGATGACCCTGGCCAAGGGCCTGGGCTCGGGCGTGCCCATCGGTGCCGTCGTGGCCCATGGCAAGGCGGCCACCGTGCTGCAGCCGGGCAACCATGGCTCCACCTTCGGCGGCAATCCGCTGGCCATGCGCGCGGGCATCGAAACCATCCGCATCATGGAAGAGGACGGCCTGCTCGCCCACACCACCAAGGTGGGCGACCACCTGAAGGCCACGCTGCAAAAGGAACTGGCCGACGTCAAGGGCGTGGTCGATGTGCGCGGCCAGGGCCTGATCATCGGCATCGAGCTGAACAAGCCCTGCGGCGCCCTGCTGGGCCGTGGCGCCGAAGCCGGCCTGCTGTTCAGCGTGACCGCCGACACCGTGGTGCGCCTGGTGCCGCCGCTGATCATGACCGAGGCCGAAGCCGACGAAGTGGTCGCCAAGCTCAAGCCCCTGATCGTGCAATTCCTGTCCGAATGAGTACCTGCCTATGACTGCCATCAAGCACTATCTGCAGTTTTCCGACTTCACGGCCGACGAGTACGCCTATGTGCTCGAACGCGCGGCCTTGATCAAGAAGAAGTTCAAGGGCTACGAAAAGCACCACACGCTCAGCGACCGTACGCTGGCCATGATCTTCGAGAAGGCCAGCACGCGCACCCGCGTGAGCTTCGAGGCGGGCATGTACCAGCTCGGCGGCTCGGTGGTCCACCTGACCACGGGCGACAGCCAGCTGGGCCGCGCCGAGCCCATCGAAGACAGCGCACGCGTCATCAGCCGCATGACCGACCTGGTGATGATCCGCACCTATGGCCAGGACAAGATCGTGCGCTTTGCCGAATACTCGCGCGTTCCCGTCATCAACGGCCTGACCAACGAGTTCCACCCCTGCCAGATCCTGGCCGACATCTTCACCTTCATCGAGCACCGCGGCTCGATCCAGGGCAAGACCGTCGCCTGGGTTGGCGACGGCAACAACATGGCCAACACCTGGCTGCAGGCGGCCGACCTGCTGGGCTTCACCGTCCACGTCAGCACGCCGGGCGGCTACGAGGTGGACGAGAAGCTGGCCTTTGGCGGCAAGACCCCGCGCGAGGGCTGCTACAAGGTCTTCAAGGACCCGCTGGACGCCTGCAAGGGCGCCGACCTGGTGACCACCGACGTGTGGACCAGCATGGGCTACGAGGCCGAGAACGAAGCCCGCAAGAAGGCCTTTGCCGACTGGTGCGTGGACGCCGAAATGATGGCCGCGGCACGTGGCGATGCCCTGTTCATGCACTGCCTGCCCGCCCACCGCGGCGAGGAAGTGGAGGCCGAGGTCATCGACGGGCCGCAGTCCGTGGTCTGGGATGAGGCCGAGAACCGGATGCATGTGCAGAAAGCTCTGATGGAGTACCTGCTGCTGGGCCGCCAGCCGAACTGATAACGCAGTCCGCTCAAAAAAGAATGCCTGCAGGCTTTGCGCCTGCAGGCATTCTTTTTTTCCCGGTGGAAGTTCGGGCCGTGGCCTTACGGTCCTCGCTTGTCCGGTGCGCAACTGTCCCCGCCGCAGGCACTGCAGCCGCCACAGCCGCCCGCATCCTTGGGCGCCAGTGCCGGATGCATCTGCCCGGCCTTCTGGCGCCAGCGCGCGGGCAGATAGCGCCAGACGAGAGACATGCCGGCCAGCGCCACGATCAACCCTACGATGATGTTCTGCCACATGGTGCTTGTTCCTTTCAGCCCGCGCCCAATGCGATGGCCACGCGGTAGGTGATGAAGCTGGCAAGGTAGGCCAGCGCGAACAGATAGCCGGTCATCAGCAGCGGATAGCGCCAGCCGTTGGTCTCGCGCCGCACGGCGGCCAGCGTGGAGATGCACTGGGGCGCGAACACGAACCAGGCCAGCAGCGACAGCGCCGTGGCCATAGACCAGGTGTGGGCGATCAGCGGGCCCAGTTGCTCGGCCATGGCCTCGTCGCTGGCGGCGGACAGGGCATAGACCGTGCCCATGGCGCTGACGGCCACCTCGCGCGCGGCCATGCCGGGCACCAGGGCGATGGCGATCTGCCAGTTGAAGCCGATCGGCGCCAGCACCACCTCCAGCCAGCCGCCGATGCGGCCCGCAAAGCTGTAGCGGATGGCCGCTTCGGTGACGCCATCGGGCGGCGCCGGGTAGCTGGCCAGGAACCACAGCACGATGCTGACGGTCAGGATGATGCCGCCCACGCGGCGCAGGAAGATCATGGCGCGCTCGTACAGGCCCAGGGCCAGGCTGCGCGGGCTGGGCCAGCGGTAGGAGGGCAGCTCCATCAGCAGCGGCGTGGGTCCGGCGCTGCGGCCGGCCAACTTGGCCACGCCGGCCACGGCCATGGCGCTGGCGATGCCGGCCACGTACAGCGCGAACAGCACCAGCCCCTGCAGGTTGAAGATGCCGCCCACCGTGCGCTCGGGAATGAAGGCGCTGATCAGCAGTGCATACACAGGCAAGCGCGCCGAGCAGGTCATCAGCGGCGCGATCATGATGGTCACCAGGCGGTCGCGCCAGCTGGTGATGGAGCGCGTGGCCATGATGCCGGGCACGGCGCAGGCGAAGCTGGACAGCAGCGGAATGAAGGAGCGGCCCGACAGGCCGACCTTGCCCATGATGCGGTCCAGCATGAAGGCGGCACGCGGCAGGTAGCCCGAATCCTCGAGTGCAAGGATGAACAGGAACAGGATCAGGATCTGCGGCAGAAAGACCAGCACCGCGCCGGTGCCCGCGATCACGCCGTCGGCCAGCAGGCTGCGCAGCGCGCCTTCGGGCATGTGCTCGTTGACCAGGGCCGAGACGGCCGAGACGCCGCCCTCGATGCCGTCCATCAGCGGCTGCGCCCAGCTGAACACGGCCTGGAACATCAGGAACAGCGTAGCCGCCAGCAGCAGCATGCCCCACAGCGGGTGCAGCACCACGGCGTCGATGCGGTCGTCGCGCCGGGTGTCCACCACGGGCTCCTTGACGCAGTCGGCCATGATGCGGGCCACCTGCTGGTGCAGGGCCAGCACCTGCTCGCGCGCATCGCCCGGGCGGGCCGGGGCCTGCAGCTGTGGCGCCGCCAGGGCGCGCGCTTCGGGGCCGTCCAGCCATTGCAGCAGTTCGCGCGCGCCGTCCTGGCGCACGCCCACCGTGGACAGTACGGGCATGCCCAGGGCGCGTGACAGCGCCTCGCGGTCGATATCGATGCCCTGGCGCCTGGCCATGTCGCTCATGTTGAGCACCAGCAGCATGGGAAGGCCCAGGCGCTGGGCTTCCAGCACCAGGCGCAGGTTCAGGCGCAGGTGGGTGGCGTCGGTGACGCAGACCAGCAGTTCGGGAGGCGCCTCGCGCGCGTGGCGGCCCGAGACGATGTCGCGCGTGATGCGTTCGTCCTCGCTGTGGGCGTGCAGGCTGTAGGTGCCCGGCAGGTCCAGCACGCGCACACGCCGGCCGCTGGCCGTGCTCAGCCAGCCTTCCTTGCGCTCCACGGTCACGCCCGCGTAGTTGGCCACCTTCTGGCGTGCGCCGGTCAGTAGGTTGAACAAGGCTGTCTTGCCGCAGTTGGGGTTGCCCAGCAAGGCCAGGCGCAGTGCGGAATCACCACCGCCGCCACCACCCTGGGCAGGCTGCAGCGGCTGGATGAGCTTGGGAGAGGACGACGCGCTCATGCCACCGCCTCCGGCGCCACGCGCACCAGGGCCGCCTCATGGCGGCGCAGCGCGAACGTGGCCTGGCCCACGCGCACGGCCAGCGGGTCGTCGCCCGGAAAGCCTGCGGCCAGGATGCGAACGGGCTCGCCCGGCAGGAAACCGATTTCCATGAGACGCAGCAGCAGTTCCTGCTCGGCCGTGTCGCGCGCCGCATGGAGCTCGACCACGCGCGCCGGAACCTGGCGCGGCAGCGCATCCAGGGTGATGGCCGCAGCGGCGGCCGGGCTGGGGGAATGGGGAGGCGCGGACAGCGCGGACGGAGCCGTGGCGTCCGTCCCGGGGTTCATCGAATGCATGGCGTGTTGTATCAACTGATTTTTATTCTCATTTTGATTTTGATCGAATCCCCGTGGGAAGCCCGCGCATGGTATCGGAGTAAGAGGCAGGGTCTTGCCAAAGGGCCGTCATGGTTTTTGGCCGGTTCCAGGCGCCCCGCACGCGTGCGCGCGACAATCGCGCTCCCACGATCCGCACCTGCACCTGCTTGCCCACGCCATGACCCATCCCTGCCTGAGCTGCGGCGCCTGCTGCGCATCGTTTCGCGTGGACTTTTCCGTGCATGAGTCGCAGGAGCATGGCGGCCGCGTGCCGGCCGGGCTGATCGAGGAAGTCACCGACCACACCTGCCGCATGCGCGGCACGGACTGGTCGCGCCCGCGCTGCGCAGCGCTGGTGGGCAAGGTGGGCGAGAAGGCCCATTGCGGCATCTACGAGTGGCGGCCCTCTCCTTGCCGCGAATTTGCGGCCGGCAGCGATGCCTGCAACCGCGTGCGCGTGCGCCATGGCATGCAGGCGCTGGACAGCGGCCTGCTGTAGCAACCAGCCAGGCGCAGCCGGCCGCCAACAGCCGCCACCACCAGCCGTTATTCCACGGGCAGCCCCGCCAGTTGCCCCTTGAACTCCTGCAGCGAGAAATGCGTGTGCACCTGGCGCACGCCGGGCAGCCGGTGCAGGCGGGTGAGCAGCAGGTCCGAATAGGCATCGAGATCGCGCGCCACGACGACCAGCAGGAAGTCCTCCGGCCCCGAGATGCCGTGGAACATCACGACCTCGGGGATGGCGCAGACCGCTTCCTGAAAGTGGCGCGATGACTCCTCGTTCTGATGGTCTATGCCCACCATCACGAAGGCCAGCACGCCAAAGCCGATGGCGCGCCGGCTCAGCGCGGCGTGGTAGCCGGTGATCACGCCCTCATCCTCCAGCCGCTTGATGCGCCGCCACGACGGCGATTGCGACAAGTGCACGCGTTGCGCCAATTCGCCCGAGGTCAGCCGCGCGTTGTCCTGCAAGGCGCGGATCAGCAGCCGGTCCGTTCTGTCGATCTCGATTGACATAAACCACCTATGAATTCATGTTTCACAGAATAACTTATCCAAGATCAAGCGCATTTAGGGATAACTACTAAACGCCCTGCGAAGGTCGTAACTAGCATCCGCCTCCGAAGCCCCCCACAGCAACGGAGACAACAACCCATGCCAGCCTTCGAAGACATCGTCCAGCGCGAAGCCGGACTCCAACAGCAGCTGTCCGCCGGACAGATGACCATGATCGCCATCGGCGGTGCCGTCGGCACCGGCCTGTTCCTGGGCAGCGGCTTTGCCATCGGCTTCGCCGGGCCCAGCGTGCTGATCAGCTATGCCATCGGCGCGGTGATTTCGCTGCTGCTCATGGGCTGCCTGGCCGAGATGACGGTGGCCCACCCGACCTCGGGCTCGTTCGGCGCCTATGCCGAGCACTACATCGCCCCCTGGGCCGGCTTCGTGGTGCGCTATGCCTACTGGGCCTGCGTGGTGCTGGCCGTGGGCACCGAGGTGACGGCCGTGGGCCTGTACATGGGCTACTGGTTCCCCGAGGTGCCGCGCTGGGCCTGGGTGGTGATCTTCTCGGGCGCGCTGATCGGCGTGAACATGATGAGCGTCAAGGCCTTCGGTGCCGTGGAGTACAGCTTCTCCATGATCAAGATCATCGCCATCGTGGCCTTCATCGTGGTCGGCGCCTGGGTGGTGTTCGGCACCCGGCCGGCCGGCGTGGGCTTTGCCAACTACGTCAACAACGGCGGCTTCTTCCCCAACGGCCTGTGGGGCACCTGGGTGGGCGTGATCATCGCCATCTTCAGCTACCTGAGCATCGAGATGATCGCCGTGGCCGCTGGCGAGGCCAAGGACCCGCAGCGCGCCGTCACCAGCGCCTTCCGCTCCACCATGGTGCGCCTGGTGGTGTTCTATCTGGCCACGATCGCGCTGATGCTGGCCATCGTGCCGTGGTCGGCCGCCGGCAAGGACGGCAGCCCCTTCGTGAAGGTGATGGAGATCATCGGCCTGCCCGGCGCGGCCAGCGTGGTCAATTTCGTGGTGCTGGTGGCGGCCCTGTCGGCCATGAACAGCCAGCTGTACATCACCACCCGCATGATGTTCAGCCTCTCGCGCGCCGGCCATGCGCCCGCCGTGCTGGGCCGCGTGAACTCGCGCGGCGTGCCGCTGCCGGCGCTGCTGCTGTCCTGCCTGGGCATTGCCGTGGCCACGCTGTTCAACATCGTCAACCCCGAGCAGTCCTTCATGCTGATGATGGCCGTGGCCATGTTCGGCGCCATGTTCACCTGGTTCATGATTTTCGTGACCCATCTGTTCTTCCGCATCCACTGGGTGCGCCAGGGCAACAAGCCGCTGGCCTTTCGCATGTGGGGCTTTCCGGTGCTGACGCTGCTGGGCGCGGCTCTGATGCTGGCCGCCCTGGTGTCCACGCTGTTCACCGACGTGTTCCGCCTGACCGTGCTCACCGGCCTGCCCTTCCTGCTGCTGCTGGGCGCCATCTACGCCATCTGGTACCGCAAGCGGGCCGGCCAGCCCGCCCCTCAGACCCAAACCTCAGCCCAAGCCCAAGCGCAAGCCCAGGTTCCCGCCCGGTGACATCCGGCCTCCCGTTTTTCCCCCTCCCTTAGAAACATGACGACTTTTGCCCCCCTCGATACCGCACGCGCCTCGATGTTCAGCCACGTCCCGCCCTACCCCGGAGATCCCATCCTGTCGCTGATGGAAGCCTTTCAGCAGGACCCGCGCGCCGACAAGGTCAGCCTGAGCATCGGCCTGTATTTCGACGAGGCCGGCCGCCTGCCCGTGCTGGACTCCGTGCGCCAGGCTGGCGATGCCCTGGCCCGCGAGCAAAGCCCCAGCGGCTACCTGCCCATCGAAGGCATAGCCCCCTACCGCCAGCTGGTGCAGAACCTGGTGTTCGGCGCTGAGCACGAGGCCGTGCGCGCGCAGCGCATCGCCACCGTGCAGACCCTGGGCGGCTCGGGCGCGCTCAAGCTGGGCGCGGACTTCATCAAGCACTATTTCCCCGACGCCGAGGTCTGGCTCAGCGATCCCACCTGGGACAACCACCTGGCCATCTTCCAGGGCGCGGGCCTGCGCACCCACAGCTACCCCTACTACGACGCGGCCACGGGCAGCCTGCGCTTCGACGCCATGCTGCAGACGCTGCGCGGCCTGCCCTCGGGCAGCGTGGTGCTGCTGCATGCCAGCTGCCACAACCCCACGGGCGTGGACCTGTCGCGCGAGCAGTGGCAGCAACTGATCCCCGTGATCGTGGAGCGCGGCCTGATTCCCTTCGTGGACATGGCCTACCAGGGCTTTGGCGATGGGCTCGATGAAGACGCCTGGTCCGTGCGCGCGCTGGCCGATGCGGGCGCCCAGGCCTTTGTGGCCAACTCGTTTTCCAAGAACTTCTCGCTGTATGGCGAACGCGTGGGCGGCCTCAGCGTGGTCTGCAGCGACGCGGCCACGGCCGGCAATGTGCTGGGCCAGCTCAAGGCCACGGTGCGCAGCAACTATTCCTCGCCCCCCACCCGTGGCGCGCGCCTGGTGCAGCAGGTGCTGGCGTCGCCAGAACTGAGCGCCCAATGGGCACAGGAGCTGGCGCAGATGCGCGGGCGCATCAAGGACATGCGCGCCCAGCTGCACGGCGCGCTGCATGAACGCTTTGGCGAGCGGCGCGACTTCGGCTTCCTGCTGACCCAGCGCGGCATGTTCAGCTACACCGGTATCAGCGAGCCCCAGGTCCACCGCCTTCGCGACGAGCACGGCGTGTACCTGATCCGCTCGGGCCGCATGTGCATGTCGGGCCTGTCCGGCGCCAACGTGCAGTACGTGGCCGACGCCATTGCCACGGTGCTGGAGGCACCGCAATGAGCGGCTGCCCCGTCCATGGCGGCCTGACCGAGCGCATCGTCGCCGAGGAAAGGGCGCAGCTGGATTTCAGCCAGTCCATGAGCTATGGCGACTATCTGCAGCTGGACGCCATCCTGGGCGCCCAGCAACTGCTGTCGCCCACGCATGACGAGCTGCTGTTCATCATCCAGCACCAGACCAGCGAGCTGTGGATGAAGCTCATGCTGCACGAGCTGGGCGCGGCCACGGCCGCCGTGGCGGCCGACCGCCATGCAGATGCCTTCAAGATGCTGGCCCGCGTGAGCCGCATCATGGAGCAGCTGGTGGGCGCCTGGTCCGTGCTGGCCACCATGACGCCTACCGAGTACACGGCCATGCGCCCGTATCTCGCCAGCTCCAGCGGCTTCCAGAGCTACCAGTACCGCTGCATCGAGTTCGCGCTGGGCAACAAGAACGCCGCCATGCTCCAGCCCCATGCCCACCGCCCGGACCTGCTGGCCCGGGTGGAGGCCGCATGGCGCGCACCTTCCCTGTACGACGAGGCCCTGCGCCTGCTGGCACGCCAGGGCCTGGCCATTCCTGCCGGGCACCTGGAACGCGACTGGACCCAGCCCTACACGGCCAGCCCCGAGGTCGAGGCCGCCTGGGCCCAGGTCTACCGCGACCCGCAGTCGCACTGGGACCTGTACCAGCTCGGCGAAAAGCTCGCCGACATCGAGGACGCCTTCCGCCTGTGGCGCTTTCGCCATGTGACCACGGTGGAGCGCGTCATCGGCTTCAAGCGCGGCACGGGCGGCACTGGCGGCGTCAGCTACCTGCGCAAGATGCTGGACGTGGTGCTGTTCCCCGAAATCTGGTCCGTGAGAACGAAACTGTGACCCCTGAGCGGCTTTGCCGCTTCCTCCGCTCTCGCTGCGCGGGCGCGGGACGACACCATCGCTGCGGGACGGCCCTTGCTCGGCGTCCGCCGATGGGCCGCGCCAAGTTTCCGACGCAAGAACACCATGCCTTCGCATGTAGTCAAAACACAAGGAAATCCATGAAGCAAATCATCGACGTGGGACTGCCGCCGCTCAAGCAGCCCTTCTCCTGGGCCGTCAAGGCCAGCGGCCAGATGCTGTTCACGGCCCACGGCCCCGTGCGGCCCGACGGCAGCATCGACACCGGCCCCATCGAACAGCAGGCGCGCCTGACCTTCACCAACCTGCGCAACGCGCTGCAGGCCGCAGGCGGCACGCTGGCGCATGTGACCCAGGTGCTGATCTACATGACCGACGTGGCCGACATGCCTGCCATCGACGCCGTGTACCGCGAGTTCTTCGAGGCGCCCTATCCCAACCGCTCCAGCATGGGGATTTCGGCGCTGGTGGTGCCGGGCATGAAGCTGGAGATCGTGGCCTACGCCATGCTCCCCTAGAGGATGTGACGGACATGCCGGCGCCCCGCAATTGCGTTCAATACAGGGGCGGCGTGCGGGACGAGACTGCGGGCCTTGTGCAGTCCTGCGTCCGCGCGAAATCTCATGTCCTCCTCGCTGCTCGCCATGGGCGTCTTCACCCTCGTCGGCGCCATCACGCCCGGCCCCGTCAATGTGCTGGCCCTGCGCCACGGCGCAGCCCGCTCGCGCCTGGTCTCTGCCGCCTATGTGCTGGGCGCCAGCGCCAGCTATGCGGCCGTGGTCTGGGTCATGGGCCAGGGCGCACAGTGGCTGCTGCAGACGCTGCCGCAACTTTCCATGGCCGCACAGTGGCTGTGCGCCGCCTATCTGCTGTGGCTGGCCTGGCGGCTGGCCAACGCGCCTGTGGGCCAGGCCGGTGCGCAGCAGCAGGCCGGATCGCAGCGCACGCTGCAGGCCCTGCTGCAAGCGCTGTTGCAGGGTACGGCCGTGCAGACGCTCAACCCCAAGGCCTGGCTGGTGGCGCTGGCCGGCGTGGGCCTGTTCGTGCTGCCCCACGCGAATGCGCCGTGGGCGCTGCTGCAGTTTTGCGCCATTTCGCTGCTGGCCTGCCTGGTGGGGGTCGGCAGCTGGGCGCTGCTGGGGCAGCTGCTTTCGGGCTGGCTGCGCACCGAACGCCGCCAGCGCCTGTTCCACCGCCTGCTGGCCCTGCTGCTGGTCGCCAGCGTGGCGGCCATGCTGGCATGATGGCTGGCCGCCATGACTTCACCCTCTCCCCACCGCTTCCACCGCCATCCGGCCGCCCCCTGGGCCGAGCTGCGCGACAGCGCGCGCTCGCCGCATTGCTTTCGGCTGCACATGCATGCCGAGTACTCGATCGGCATCGTGGACGCGGGCCGCACCGTGTTCCACCATGCCCACGGCCCGCAGCCTGTGGAGGCGGGCGGCGTGGTGCTGATCGAGCCCGGCGCCTGGCATGCCTGCAATCCCGACCCCGGCGCGCCGTGGTCCTACCGCATGCTGTTTGTCGATGCCGACTGGCTGCACGCGCGGCTGGGCGTGGCCGCGCTGCGCTTTCCCCGACGCACGCTCACGGATGCGGACATCGCCCGCCTGGTGGATGGCCTGTGCCGCCCCGTCGATGGCACGGCGGCCGCCGACCGCCTGGCCCTGGGCCTGGAGCACCTGCTGGACCGCTGTGCCCAGCCCGCAGCCTTGCCCCTGCCCGGCGATGCGGCGGCCCTGGCCCCCGCACTGCAGCGCCTGCATGCGAGGCCCGATGCGGGCCTGACCGTGCAGGCCCTGGCCCACGAGTGCGGCATGAGCGCCACGCGCTTCATCCGCCGCTTCAAGGCGGCCACGGGCATGACGCCTGGCAGCTACCGCCTGAACCTGCGCATCAACGGCGCGCGCCGCCTGCTGGCCACGGGCGCAGCGCTGTCCGATGCGGCCTATGCCATGGGCTTTGCCGACCAGGCGCACCTGCAGCGCGCCTTCAAGGCCCACCATGCGCTGACGCCGGGCTGCTACGCACGCGGCGCCTGAGCCGGTACCTGGGCCGGACCCTCCCATGGTTTTGCAGCGGCCAGCCCGGGGCCGGCGGTGAAAGCGCAGATACTTACGCCTTCCGCTTTCAGCCCCCACCTGCCGCGCACCATGGCCGCCTTCCAAGACATTCAGCAACGAGAAACCGGCCTGCGCCAGCAGCTGTCCGCCGCCCAGATGGTGATGATCGCCATTGGCGGCGCCATCGGCACCGGCCTGTTCATGGGCAGCGCCTTCGCCATCGGCTTCGCCGGCCCCAGCGTGCTGGTCAGCTATGCCATCGGCGCGCTGATCTCGCTGCTGCTCATGGGCTGCCTGGCCGAGATGACGGTGGCCCACCCGACCTCGGGCTCGTTCGGCGCCTATGCCGAGCACTACATCAGCCCGCTGGCCGGCTTCATGGTCCGCTATGCCTACTGGGCCGCCGTGGTGCTGGCCGTGGGCATGGAGGTGACGGCCATCGGCATCTACATGGGCTACTGGTTCCCGGACGTGCCGCGCTGGATCTGGGTGGTGGTGTTCTCGGGCGCGCTGGTGGCCGTCAACGCCAGCAGCGTCAAGGCCTTCGGCCAGGTGGAGTACGGCTTTTCCATGGTCAAGATCATCGCCATCGTGGCCTTCATCCTGATCGGCGCCTGGGTGGTGTTCGGCTCACAGCCCCAGGGCATCGGCTTTTTCAACTACACGGCCGATGGCGGCTTCTTCCCCAAGGGCCTGTGGGGCACCTGGGTGGCCGTGATCATCGCCATCTTCAGCTACCTGAGCCTGGAGGCCGTGGCCGTGGCGGCCGGCGAGGCCGAGGACCCCAAGCGCGCCATCACCCGGGCCTTTCGCACCACCATGGCGCGCCTGGTGATCTTCTACCTGGCCACGATCGCGCTGATGCTGGCCATCGTGCCCTGGCAGCAGGCCGGCACGGACAAGAGCCCCTTCGTGAAGGTGATGGAGATCATCGGCATCCCGGGCGCTGCCAGCATCATCAACTTCGTGGTGCTGGTGGCCGCGCTGTCGGCCATGAACAGCCAGCTGTATGTGACCTCGCGCATGATGTTCAGCCTGTCGCGCGGCGGCTATGCGCCCTCGGTGTTCGGGCGGCTGAACAGCCGGGGCGTGCCCGTGGCGGCCATTGCCATCTCCTGCCTGGGCATTGCCGTGGCCGTGGCCGTGAACCTGTGGAAGCCCGAGGGCTCGCTGCTGTGGATGATGTCCGTGTCCATGTTCGGCGCCATGTTCACCTGGTTCATGATCTTCGTGACCCATCTGTTCTTCCGCGCACGCTGGTCGCGCGAGCATCCGGGCCAGCGCCTGCAGTTCCGCATGTGGGGCTTTCCGCTGTTCACGCTGGCCGGCGCCGCGCTGATGCTGGGCGTGATCGTCACCACCTATTTCACCGAGGTCTTCCACATGACGCTGCTCACGGGCCTGCCCTTCCTGGGCCTGCTGGCCCTGGTGTATGCGCTGTGGTACCGGCCCCGCGCACAAGCGCGCAAGAAGGACTGAAACCATGACCCGCAGACTCTGGGACATCTCCCCGGCCGTGCAGGCCGCCAGCCCCGTCTTTCCCGGCGACACGGCCTACAGCCAGCAGTGGTGCGCCACCATCGGGCCGGGCTGCCCGGTCAATGTCAGCGCCATCACGCTGTCGCCCCATGTGGGAGCGCATGCCGATGCACCGCTGCACTATGACGCCGCCGGGGCATCCATCGGCAACGTGGATCTCGACGCCTTCCTCGGCCCCTGCCGCGTGATCCACGCCATCGGCAAGGGACCGCTGGTCGAATGGGAGCACATCGCCCACGCCGTGGAGCATCTTCCGGCACGCGTGCTGGTGCGCACCTACAAGCGCGCGCCCACCACCTGGGACCAGGAACTGGCCGCCTATGCACCGGCCACGGTCGAGCGGCTGGCCGACCTGGGCGTGAAGCTCATCGGCATTGACACGGCCAGCATCGACCCGGCCAGCAGCAAGAGCCTGGACAGCCACCAGGTGATCCGCCGGCGCGGCCTGCGCGTGCTGGAGAACCTGGTGCTGGACGAGGTGGCCGAGGGCGACTACGAGCTCATCGCCCTGCCGCTCAAGCTGGTCGAAGCCGATGCCTCGCCCGTGCGCGCCGTGCTGCGCGCCCTGGCCTGATCCCTGCCCGCATTGCGGCGCCGGCCCAGCCCGCGCCTTTCGCCTTTTCGATACCCAAGGAGACCCCGTGACGAGCCTGCAAGACTGCCTCACCCTCGATGCGCAAGACCCGCTGCGCGCCCTGCGCGACCAATTCACGCTGCCCGAAGGCGTGATCTACCTTGACGGCAATTCGCTGGGCGCCAGCCCCCGCGCCGCCGCCGCGCGCGTGGCCGAGGTGGTGCAGCAGGAATGGGCGCAGGGCCTGATCCGCTCGTGGAACGATGCCGGATGGATCAGCCTGCCCCAGCGCCTGGGCGACCAGTTCGCCCCCTGGCTGGGCGTGGGCGCGGGTGAGCTGGTGTTCACCGACACGGCCTCCATCAACCTCTACAAGGTGCTGACAGCGGCGGCCCGCATTGCGCGCGAGGACGCGCCGCAGCGCAAGCGCCTGATCAGCGAGCGCAGCAACTTCCCCACCGACCTCTACATCGCCCAGTCGGTCTGCCAGGAATACGGCCTGGAGCTGGTGCTGCTCGAACCCGAGGAGATTGCCGGCGCGCTGACCGACGAGGTGGCCATCTGCATGCTCACCCATGTCAACTACCGCACGGGCGCCATGCACGACATGGCTGCCGTGACGGCTGCCGCGCAGGGCAAGGGCATTCTCTGCGTCTGGGACCTGTGCCACAGCGCGGGTGCCGTGCCTGTCGATCTCAAGGGCGCGAATGCAGACTTCGCCATCGGCTGCAGCTACAAGTACCTCAACGGCGGCCCCGGTGCGCCGGCCTTTGTCTGGGCCAACCCGCGCCTGATCAACCGCTTCTGGCAGCCGCTGTCGGGCTGGTTCGGCCATGCCGAGCCTTTCAAGTTCGTGCCGGACTACCACCCGGCCCAGGGCATACAGCGCTACCTGTGCGGCACCCAGCCCATGGTCAGCCTGAGCGTGCTGCAGTGCGGCCTGGACGTGTTCACGGCCGTGGAGCCGCTGGGCGGCATGGACGCGCTGCGCAACAAGTCGCTGGCGCTGACCGACCTGTTCATCGCCCTGGTCGAGGAACGCTGCCAGGGCCACGGCCTGGGCCTGGCCACGCCGCGCGAGCACGGCCGGCGTGGCTCCCAGGTCTGCCTCACGCGCGAGGAAGGGCTGGGCGTGGACGGCAAGGACAGCGGCGCCTATGCCATCGTGCAGGCGCTGATCGCGCGCGGCGTGATCGGCGACTTCCGCAAGGGCGACGGCACGGGCCTGCACAAGGACATCCTGCGCTTCGGCTTCACGCCGCTGTACGTGGGATTCGAAGATGTCTGGCATGCCGTGGAGCACCTGCGCCAAGTGCTGGAATCGGGCGAATGGCGCAAGCCGGAGTTCAACCGCGTCAATGCGGTGACCTGAAGCCTGGAGCCCGGCGCTCAGAACGCCGTGGACGACAGCGAGGCCCAGAGATGGGCCGCGACCAGAGCACGCCAGGGCGCGAAGTCCCGCAGCCACAACTCGGTCTGCACCGCGTCCATGGCGTCCGTCTTCAGCAGCAGGGCCAGGGCCCGGCGCACGGCCACATCGCCGTGCAGCGGGCCGTCCAGGTGGCCATAGCCGCGCAGCAGCATGTAGTTCACGGTCCACGGGCCTATGCCCTTGAGGGCCAGCAGCCGCTCGCGGATCTCGGCCACCGGCAGTTCAGGCAGGGCCGCCCAGTCGTCCAGCGGCAATTCCCCCGACTGCACGGCCTGCGCCAGCAGGCGCAGCGTGTGCGTCTTGCTCCGCGAAAAGCCGGCGGCGCGCAAATCCTCCTCACCGAGCTGCGCCAGCTGGGCGGCCTCCGGCATGCACCACAGCTGCTGCGGCGCGTCGGCATGGCCATCGTGCAGCGCCACCGGCTGGCCGGCTGCGGCAATCAGGCGGCGGCGCAGCGACACGGCTGCCGCCACGCTGATCTGCTGCCCGGTGACGGCCCAGCTCAGCGCCTCCCAGGGCGTGCAGGCCGCGGGCACATGCAAGCCCCGCTGGCGCGCCAGCAGCGGCCCCAGCCGCGCATGGCGGCCAAAACGGCGCTCGAATTCGCCCACATCCTGGGACAGTCCGAACATGCGCCGCAGCATGGCGGCCAGCACATCGTCCATGCCGGCGATGGCGCCTGCACCGGCGGGCAGGCGCCATCGGGCCTGCACCACGGCCGCCTCTTCGCAATGCTGCGTCAGCTCCAGGGTGAGCAGCGTGGGAAGGCCTTTCCACATCAGGCCCTTGTGCATGCGGATGGTGTCGCCGTCCTGCAGATCGCATTCGGACAGGCGCTGGGCATCGCGCCGGTGAAAGCCCCAGAACTCGTTCATGCGGTAGCCGGCCGGCAGCGTCAGTTGCTGCTCTGCGCCAAGGCTGTGGCCGCCACGCCGCCCGCTCATGCCTTACCGGCCTGGCGCAGCGGGGCTCGGCCGCTCTCCCGCCCTGTCTCCCGGCCAGCCGCCTCCTGCGCCTGGCGCGCCTCGCGCAGCAGCAGGGCACGCTTGCGCTCCACGCCCCAGCGGTAGCCGGAGATGCTGCCGTCGTTGCGCACCACGCGGTGGCAGGGCACGGCCACGGCAATCGGGTTGGCAGCGACGGCGCTGGCCACGGCGCGGGCGCCCGTGGGCATGCCCAGGCGCAGGGCCAGTTCCGAATAGCTCAGGGTCTGGCCGGCCGGAATGGCGCACAGCGCCTGCCACACGCGCTGCTGGAAGACCGTGCCCTGCACGTCCAGCGGCAGCGCCAGACCACGGCGCGGCTGCTCGACCAGGGCCACGACCTGGGCCACGGTGTGCTCGAAGCCCGCATCGCCGCCCACCAGCTCGGCCAGCGGAAAGCGCTGCTGCAGATCCTGCACCAGGGCCTCGGCGTCGTCGCCCAGCAGCACGCAGCACACGCCGCGCTCGGTGCTGGCCACGAGGATGCTGCCCAGCGTGCATTCGGCCACGGCAAAGCGGATGGTCTGGCGCATGCCGCCGCGCCGGTAGTCGCCGGGCGCCATGCCCAGCATGGCGCCTGCGTCGCGGTAGAAACTGCTGCTGGCCGCATAGCCGCTGGAGTAGGCCGCATCGGTGACCGAGTCGCTCTGGCCCGGCTGCAGCGCCGCGCGCAGGGCATGCGCGCGATGGGCCTTGGCATAGGCCTTGGGCGTGAGGCCCGTGGCCTGCTTGAACAATCGGTGCAGTTGCCAGGGGCTCAGGCCCGAGCGTTCGGCCAGCTGGCCCAGGGCGGGTGGGGGCTCCTCGGTCTCCAGCCAGCGGCAGCATCGGGCCACCAGGGCCGTGGGGTTGGCAGTGGCATCGCTGGCTTGATTCATGGCTTGGTTGGACACGGCATGTCTTTCTGGGTCATCGGATGCCCTACTCTACGCAGCCCGGAGCACCCGCGCATCCCGCTTCTTGCAACCCGCAGGATTTCAGCGCGGGATTCGGTTACGCTGCGCCCTGCATTTTCCGCGTCGAGACTTGCGAGACTCCCACATGACCACCGAACACTCCGGCTGCCCCATGAACAGCCCCGGCCGCACCGAATCCATCGTCAAAGAGGAGCGCGCCCAGCTGGACTTCAGCCAGTCCATGAGCTATGGCGACTACCTGCACCTGGACCAGATCCTCACGGCACAGCATCCGCTGTCGCCCGCGCATGACGAGATGCTGTTCATCATCCAGCACCAGACCAGCGAGCTGTGGATGAAGCTGATGCTGCATGAGGTCCGAGCCGCCACGGCCGCCATCGCAGGCGGCACGCGTGCCGACGCCTTCAAGATGCTGGCCCGCGTGAGCCGCATCATGGAGCAACTGGTCAGCGCCTGGACCGTTCTGTCCACCATGACCCCGCCCGAGTACACGGCCATGCGCCCCTACCTGGCCAACTCCAGCGGTTTCCAGAGCTACCAGTACCGCTGCATCGAGTTCTCGCTGGGCAACAAGAACGCCGCCATGCTCCAGCCCCATGCCCACAGGCCCGACCTGCTGGCCCAGGTGGAGGCGGCATGGCGCTCGCCCTCGCTCTACGACGTGTCCCTGCAACTGCTGGCGCGCGAGGGCATCGACGTGCCCGCCGACCGGCTGGAGCGCGACTGGACCCAGCCCTACGAGGCCAGCGAGGGCGTCAAGCAGGCCTGGATCACCGTCTACCGCGATCCCCACAAGCACTGGGACCTGTATCAGCTTGGCGAAAAGCTGGCCGACATCGAGGACGCCTTCCGCCTGTGGCGCTTCCGCCACCTGACCACGGTGGAGCGCGTCATCGGCTTCAAGCGCGGCACAGGCGGCACCGGTGGTGTCAGCTACCTGCGCAAGATGCTGGACGTGGTGCTGTTCCCCGAAATCTGGGCGCTGCGCACCGAGCTGTAAGAACTGGCGGGCGCCACCGACGGCAAACCGCTGCGGTGGCGACAGCGCGCAGGCGCGCAAACGGGTAAGCTGCGGCGCCAGGAGAAATACCGTGTCCGCAGCGCCACAACAGCCCCCACACAACAACATACACACAGAGGCTTCGCAGACCTCCCCCGCAGCACCGCCGCCGCGCAGCCAACTGCTGTGGGCCATGCTGCTGTCCCTGCTCTCGGCCTTTGCGCTGAGCCAGGCCTTTCGCACCATCACCTCGGTCATGGCCACGGGCCTGCAGCAGGATTTCGGGCTCACGGCCCAGTCGCTGGGCGCCTTCGCCGGCCTGTTCGGCCTGTCCTTCGGCGTGGCCCAGCTGCTGATGGGCATCGGCATGGACCTCTACGGCCTGCGGCGCACGGTGCTGCTGTCGTTTCCGCTGGCGATTGCGGGATCGGCACTGTCCGCCGCCGCACCCAATTACGGCTGGCTGATGGTGGGCCAGTTGCTGATCGGCGTGGGCTGCTCGCCCGCCTTTCTGGCCTGCACCATGTTCATCTCGCGCCACTTTCCCATGGACCGCTTTGCCTTTCTGTCGGGCGTGGGCATGGGTGTCGGGGGACTGGGGCTGCTGTTCACAGGCACGCCACTGGCCTGGCTGGTCCAGCATTTCGGCTGGCGCTCGGGCTTTGCGCTGCTGGCCGTGATGTCGGCCCTGTCGTGGCTGCTGATCTGGTGGCGCGTGCACGAGCCCGCCCGCAGCGGAGCACAGACCGCCGCACGGGAAAGCTGGGGCGTGGCGGCACGCCGCATGGCCGAGCTGTTCACGCTGCCGCACACCCTGGGCATCGTCCTGCTGGCCATGGCCTGCTATGCATCGTTTCTGGCGCTGCGCGGCCTGTGGCTGGGGCCGCTGCTCATCCATCGCTATGGCTTTTCGCTGGTGGAAAGCGGCAATGTGGCGCTGGTCGTATCGATGATCTCGCTGTTCAGCCCCGCGATTTTCGGGCGCATGGACCCCGGCCCAGGACGGCGCCGGCGCTGGCTCACCAATTACTCGCTGCTCATGGGCAGCCTGTTCATGCTCATGGCCTTTTTGCACCATGGCTGGACCAATGTGGCGCTGATCTTCGCCATGGGCCTGCTGTCGGGCTATTCGGTGCTGCAGTACGCCGATGTGCGTGCTTCCTACCCCCCAGAGATGACCGGCCGCGCACTGTCGCTGTTCACCATGGCCATGTTCCTGGGCGTGGCCCTGGTGCAATGGTTCACGGGCTGGGTGGCAGCCTGGGCCGAGGCCTGGGGCGTGGAGCCCTACAAGGCCGTCATGATCTCGATTGCGGCCACGCTGGTGGGCGCGTCAACTGCGTTCCGTTTCCTGCCCTCCTCGCCGCTGCTGCGCCAGGCATCCGCCGCCTAGCGGCCGGAGTCTCTGTCTCTACAAGGCGTTGGCGGCCGAGCCATCGCCACGGTACAGCCAGGGCAGATCCATCAGCCGGGAGCCCAGCAGGCGCAGCGACAGGTCACGCCCCCAGCGCACGGGACCCGTGGCATGGAAGATGCGGCCATTGCGCTGCGAGCGCGCCTGCACGCGCGCATTGCGCTGCCAGCGGTTGAGCGCGTAGCGGCGCAGGCGCATGTTGACGTCCAGGTCGTGCATGGACAGGGCGCGCTGCAACTCCGCTGCATCTTCAATCGCCATGCCGGCGCCCTGGGCCAGGTAGGGGCGCATGGGATGGGCCGCATCGCCCAGCAAGGCCACCACGCCGCGCGCCATCTGCGCGGCCGATTGCACGGGCGGACGGTCCCCCACCGGCCACAGCCGCCAGTCGCCACCGGCCGCCGGCACATGCTGGACCAGGTCCAGCAGCTGGGGGCAACTGCCCTGCAGCACCCGCACCAGATCGTCGAGATTGCCCGCATGGTCCCAGTTCGCCAGATCCTCGGGCGCCGGGCCCTGGATGATGATCACCAGGTTCTGCAGCTCGCCCCGGCGCACGGGGTACTGGATGGCATGCATGCGCGAGCCCAGCCAGGCCGTGACATCGGTGGCCCGCAGGCGCTTGGGCAACTGGGCCTGGTGCACCAGGGCGCGGTAGGCCAGGTGCCCGGTGACACGCGGCGGGCCGTCGCCCAGCAACTGCTGGCGCAGAACGCTGCGCACGCCATCGGCGGCGACCAGGGCATCGCCTTCGATCAGCTTGCCGGCCCGGGTTCGCACGGTGACCACGCCGTCGGTCTCGGAAAAGCTCTCGATGGGCTGGCCCAGGTTCAGGTGCATGCCCGGATAAGTCTGAGCGGCTTCCCGCAGCAATTGCTGCAGATCGGCCCGGTGGATGGTGGCGTAGGCCGCGCCATAGCGTTGCACGGACTCGCTGCCCAAGGGCATATGCGCCAATTCCTGCCCGGTGACTGCGCTGCGCACGCGCAGGCTGCCCGGCAGCGCCACCACCTGCTGCAGCGGTTTTTGCAGGCCCCAGGCCTGAAGCCGCCGCACGACATTCGGACCGATCTGGATTCCGGCGCCCACTTCACTGAGCGCGGGCGCCTGCTCGAAAAGACGCACTTCCCAACCCGCCCGCGACGCACCGATGGCGGCGGCCAGGCCACCAATGCCGCCGCCGGCAATCAACACCTGCTTGTTCATGTGCGTATTGTGCCCCTGCCGCCACCCGTGGCGGCCGGGGCCTGATTATTCAAGTCGGACACCGCTGAAGAAAATCAAAGAATGCTCGGAATCTTCTGAAACATGCGCGCATCCCCCAGGCATTGAGGCGCATCAAGATCCCAAAAACGGACATCCCGCCACGCACCAGACTGCCATAAAGGACACCGCCCCACCATCACCTGTGCGGTGCGGCCAAAAATCGGCCTTTGCATCGCCGCTCTGGAAATGTCCATACACGGATCCACACTTTACGCCGCGGATGATAGAGATTCTCAACTGAGACAATCTTTTGACAAATGGCCGTGACAATGAAAAAAGCCCGCACTGGGCGGGCTCTTTCATGCGCGGCGGGAAAATCAGATGACAAACTTCTCACGGTCCTGATTCTGAATCCACTTTGGCGGCTTGCCACGTCCGGTCCAGGTTTGGCCGGTTGCGGGATCGCGGTACTTGGGAGCCACTTTGGCGCCGGTTGTGCCAGCGGTACGACCACGAGCTGCAGGAAACACGTCATCGGCAGTCAGACCATATTCGGCAATCAAGTTGCGAACCTGTCCCACGGCGTCGGCAAGCTCGCGCTTGCGTGCTTCCTGGATCTGTTGCTCCAGTTCCTGTCGCTGCTTCAGCAGTTCCTTGTAAGAGCTCATGGTATGCGCCTTGAAAGTAGTTTAAGAGCTTTCATTATAAAAACATAATCAGCCCATGGCGCAAGACGCATGTAAGCAAAACCCACAATATCGCTGCTGCCTATTGCGAAGAGTAGTTCTCGGATAAATCCGATATGGCCAGCACCTTGTCAATGCGTTTGCCATCGAGATCGATGACCTCGAAGATCCAGCCCGCACAGCTGACCCGTTCCCCCAGAATGGGCAAATGACCGCTTTCTGCCATGAGAAGGCCCGCCACGGTGTTGTATCGGCCGCGGTGCTCATCGGGAAGATCACGAATATCGAGGCGCGCCTTCAGCTCCGATATGGGCATCAGACCGTCCAATAGCCAGGAGCCATCCTCACGCTGCATGGCCCAGGCTTCTGCCTCGGTCACAGGCTGTAACTCGCCGGTAATCGCTTCGAGCAAATCCCGGGGCGTCATGATGCCCTGCACCACGCCATATTCGTCCACCACAAACACCATGCGCCCGGACCGGGCACGCAATTGCTCCAGCAGCTCCATGGCGCTGAGCGTCTCGGGCAGGAAAGAAGCCGGCAGCACATGTTCGTACAGCGTGGTGCCGGCGGCATCCGAGCCCAATGCCAGCAGGCGCGCCACGCTGATGATGCCGACCACGTCATCCAGCGAATTGCGGCACACCGGGTACCAGGAATGCCCGCCCTTCGAGTGGTCGTCGGCCGAGGCCTGCAATGCCTCGGTGACGGTCATGTCGGCATCCAGCCATTGCACGTCGCCTCGCGGGACCATGATCGACGTCAGTGAGCGGTCATCGAGGTGAAAGACGTTTTGCACCATCTGGTGCTCGTTGGCCTCGATCACTCCGGCATCCCGCCCTTCGGCCAGGCTTGCCACGATTTCCTCTTCGGTCACGGCGCGCGCTGCGGATTCATTGATGCGCAGCAGAGTCAGCATGGCGCGCGTGGAAAAGGCCAGCAGCCGCACAAAGGGCTTTGCAGCCGACGCCACCCAGGTCATGGGCCGGGAAACCACCGTGGCCACGGTTTCGGGATAAAGCTGGCCTATGCGCTTTGGCACCAGCTCGCCGAAGACGATGGTGACGAAGGTGATCACGGTCACGACGAGCGCCGTGGCAGAAATGCTGGCCGCGCGTTCCGGAACGCCCAGGCCCAGCAGCCATGCGGCCAGCCCGTCACTGAAGGCCGCCTCGCCCAAAATGCCGTTGAGCAGGCCGATGGAGGTGATGCCCACCTGCACCGAAGAAAGAAATTGCGTGGGGTTTTCGAGCAAGGCCAGTGCTGCCACCGCACCCTTGTCGCCTGTTTCAGCCAGTGCCACCAACCGAGCCTTGCGGCTGGAGGCCAGTGCCAATTCGGACATTGCAAACACCCCATTGAGCAGCGTAAGCAACGCGATCAGCAGAAAATCCATGGTTCGTATATCAGAAAGAAGACCATGGCACTTTACTGTATCGGCGATATCCAGGGATGCCACGACGCCTTTGAGCGCCTGCTGCACCGCGTGGACTTCTCCGCCAGCCGCGATACCTTGTACATCCTGGGCGACCTTGTGAACCGCGGTCCGGAATCGGACAAGGTGTTGCGCACCTGCATGGCCGCCGGCGACTCCATGCGCGCTCTGCTGGGCAACCATGACCTGCACCTGCTGGCCGCCGCCCAGGGCGTGCGCCGCAGCAGCCGGCGCGACACGCTGGCCCGGGTGCTGGATGCGCCCGACCGCGATCAGTTGCTGGACTGGCTGCGCCACCAGCCGCTGGCGCGCAGCCACCGCATGGCGCATGGCGAGGAACTGCTGATGGTCCATGCCGGCGTGCTGCCGCAGTGGAGCAGCCAGGAAGTGATGGCGCTGGCGGGCGAGGTGCATTCGGTACTGCGCAGCAAGCAGTTGCCCGCTTTCTTGCAGGCCATGTACGGCAACCAGCCCGATCGCTGGTCACCCGACCTGCAGGGCTGGGAGCGCCTGCGGGTCATCGTCAACGCCTTGACCCGGCTGCGCTTTTGCACCGCACAGGGTGTCATGGATTTCGACAGCACCGAGTCGGCCGAGCAGGCGGCGCCCGGCCTCATGCCCTGGTTCGATGTGCCGGGCCGCGCCACGGCGAGCGCAACGATTGCGTTCGGCCACTGGTCCACGCTGGGCCACATCAGCCGGCCCGACCTGGTGGCGCTGGACACCGGCTGCGTCTGGGGCGGCTGCCTGAGCATGATGCGCTTCGGCGATCACCTGGCGGACCGGGAACTGATCCAGGTGGACTGCCCGCAGGCGCAGGCCCCGGGCTGACCTGGACGACTCCGATGGGCGAGCGCCCATGAAAAAACGCCTGCAAGGCAGGCGTTTTTCGTGAGGCAGGCGGCTTGCGCGGCGCTCAGACCTCGGAAGTGGCGACGGGTGCCACAGGCGGGACCGGCGCGACAGGTGCGACAGGCGCCTTGAACAGCGCGGCCAGCTTGCGCTTGGGCTTGATGCCGCTGCCCGCCTTGGGCGCGGCAGCACCCTGGCTGTCCCAGCTCGCATCGACGCTGGCGGATGCCTCGTAGGGCTTGTCGAAGAACGGGTCCGAGTGCGCCGGGCGCTGGGCCATGCGCGAGCCGCGATGGCCAAAACCGGAACTGCCCCGCGACGCATCACCGCCGCGATCGCCACGCTCGGCGCCGCGATCCCGTTCACGACCGTAGCCGCCGCTGCTTTGGCGCGGCAGCTCGTCAAAACGGTGACCACGCGGTGCGCTGCCACGGAAATCTTCCATGGGGCAGGGCTCGACGTTGATCTTCTTCTTGATGAGCTTCTCGATCTCGCCCACCAGGCGCGCATCGTGGTTGGTCACCAGGGTCACGGCAATGCCGGAGGCGCCTGCACGGCCCGTGCGGCCGATGCGGTGCACATAGTCTTCGGCGTTGAAGGGCACGTCGTAGTTGAAGACGGCCGGCACGTCCTTGATGTCCAGGCCACGGGCCGCGACATCGGTACACACCAGCAGATCCACCTCGCCGCGCTTGAAGGCTTCAAGCGCCTTCAGCCGCTCGTCCTGGCTCTTGTCGCCGTGCAGCGCCGTTGCGCGCAGGCCATCACGCTCCAGGGCACGCGTCAGGCGCGCACAGCCCAGCTTGCTGTTGGAGAAGACGAAGGCCTGGCGGATGTCGCGCTGCTTGAGCAAGGAGCGCAGCGCATAGCGCTTGTCGTCGTCGCTGACGCTGTAGAAGCGCTGCTCCACCGTGGACGCCGTCTCGTTGGGGCGGGCCACTTCGATGGTGACGGGGTCCTGCAGGTAGCTGCTGGCCAGGCGCTTGATCTCGGGCGAGAAGGTGGCGCTGAACAGCAAGGTGGTGCGTGTCTTGGGCAGGTGGGACAGGATGCGCTGCAGATCGGGCAAAAAGCCGATGTCCAGCATGCGGTCTGCCTCGTCCAGCACCACGTACTCGACCTGGTTGAGCACGGCGTTCTTGGCTTCGATGTGGTCAAGCAGACGGCCCGGCGTGGCCACCAGCACCTCGACGCCCTTCTTGAGCTCCAGCGTCTGCGGCTTCATGTCCATGCCGCCGAACACCACGGTGCTGCGCAGCTTGGTGTACTTCGCATACTGGGCGATCTGCTGGGCCACCTGGTCCGCCAGTTCGCGTGTGGGCAAAAGTACCAACGCCCGCACGGGGTGGCGTGCAGGCGAAGCGGAGGTATTTTCGTGGCGCATCAGCCGCTGCAGCAACGGCAGCGAGAACGCCGCCGTCTTGCCTGTGCCGGTCTGGGCGGCGCCCATGACATCCTTGCCGGTCAGAACGACCGGAATGGCCTGTGCCTGGATGGGCGTCATGGACTCGTAGCCCATGTCGGCCACGGCGCGCGCCAGGGACTCAGCCAGCTGGAGATTGGAGAAAGAGCTTGTCATTGAGAGCGCTATTGTCGCACCTAGCGCGATTTGTGCGTTGCAATAACGCCAATTGGCACCTGGACAAGCATGGCGTTGTGTGAGCGCAACCCGCAAAAACCCGGTATGAGGGCCCGCAATGCGGGCATTTTTTCATCGCCGGACAGCCTCCAGATGAAAAGGCGGTCCCTCGCAGGGGCCGTAGAAGCTTGCGCAGCAACGCGAGCGTGGGGGTACTTCTCAGAGGGAAGCGGCCGAAAAAGTGTCGCAGGACTTGACGCTGCCGGTACGCAGGCCGGTGCTGAACCAGCGCTGGCGTTGGGCGCTGGTGCCGTGCGTGAAGCTGTCCGGCACCACGGCGCCGCCGCCTGCGCGCTGCAGGGCGTCGTCGCCGATCTTGGATGCCGCATTCATGGCCGACTCCACATCGCCCTGCTCCAGGATCTGGCGGGCGCTTTGCGCGCGGTTCGCCCAGACGCCGGCCAGGCAATCGGCCTGCAGTTCCAGCTTGACCGACAGGTGGTTGTACTCCACCTTGCTGACGCGGCCACGGGCGCGGTCCACCTGGGCGCTGATGCCCAGCAGGTTCTGCACGTGGTGGCCCACCTCGTGGGCAATCACATAGGCCTGGGCGAAATCGCCGGGCGCGCCCAGCTGGTTCTTGAGCGTTTCGTAGAAGCCCAGGTCGATATACACCTTCTGGTCGGCAGGGCAGTAGAACGGCCCCATGGCCGACTGCCCCGTGCCGCAGGCCGTGGGCGTTGCGCCACGGAACAGCACGAGCTTGGGATCGGTATATTGGGCGCCGCCCTGGCGGAACACATCGCGCCAGACGTCTTCGGTATCGGCCAGCACGGTGGAGACAAAGCGGGCGAGCTTGTCATCGGCCGGCGGCTTGTGGGCCGGGCCCTGAGGCTGCTGCACCTGCACCGGCGAGCCGCCGCTGAGCGCACCCAGGATGGTCAGCGGGTTGATGCCCAGCACCCAGCCGCCGACCAGGGCGATGACGATGGTGCCAATGCCTATGCTGCGTCCGCCGAAGACGGGGCCGCCTCCACCGCCACCCTCGTCACGGCGGTCTTCCACATTGTCCGACTCGCGGTTGCCATCCCATCTCATGGTGTTCACTCCTGGATCTGTGCTGCAGCCTGCAGCATCGGGCGGCGATATTACGTCGGAACCTGCGGGACCGCAGCGACCGCAGCTGCGGCAATGATACGGCGTGTATCAGCGCACGGGCTGCACCGCCATGGGGGCGGTGGCCGGTGGCGCCTGGCTGCGCAGGACCTGCTCGCGGGCCACCAGCACCATGGCGGCCAGCAGCGCGGCGACGATGCCCAGGCCGATGACGACCGCCAGGCCCAGCCCCCATCCGCCGCGCCTGCGCCGCTCGCGTGCAGGCTCGCCGGGCCGGCGGGGCGCGGGAGCCTGCTCGCTGGGCGGCTGCTCGCGCTGCCACGGCTCGGGCGCGGGTCCGCGCCGCTGCTGCTCATAGCGCGGGGCCGATTCCTTGCGCGGAGCTTCGGGCCGCGCCGAACCGTCCCAGCGGGGCTCTTCGCGCGGATAAGAAGGCTTTTGTGACATAGGCGACATCGTAGTGCCTGCGCAGGCCCTCACGGGCCTGTGCGCAGCACTGGACACATCGCGAATTGGCCGGTCCAAGCCTACTGTGTACAGTCGCGGCCATGAGCCATTCCAGCATGCCCTCCTCCACCGCCCTTGACGCACAGGCCACGGCCGCGCTGTTGCCCTGGAACGAACTGGCCGAAGAGATCGCCGCCGTGCTGCTGCAGCCCCAGGCAGCGCAGGTGCCGGCGCGCATCGTGATGCCCCTGCCGGCCGGTGGCAGCCTGTTTTGCATGCCCGCCACCGACGGCCAGGTGGCCATGACCAAGCTGATCAGCTTCACGCCCGGCAACGCCGGCACGCCGCGCGCCACCATCCAGGGGGATGTGGTGGTCTTCGACGTGGCCACGGGCGAGCGCCGTCTGATCCTGGACGGCCCCACGGTCACGGCGCGGCGCACGGCCGCCGTATCGCTGCTGGCCGCGCAAAGGCTGGCGCCGAATCCGCAGGGTCCGTTGCTGATCGTGGGCGCCGGCGTGCAGGGCCTGGCCCATTTGCAGGCCTTTGCCGCAGGCCTGGGCGTGCGCGAGGTTCAGGTGGCATCGCGCAGCGCGCAGAGCGCCCAGGCGCTGGTCGACCAGGCCCGGGCCATGGGACTGCAGGCCACCACCGTGGAGGATGTGGAGGCGGCGGCGCGCCACTGCCCGCTGATCGTGACCTGCACGCCCGCCCGGGGCGTGGTGCTGCGCGAGGCGCCGCGCAGCGATGCCTTCATCTCGGCCGTGGGCGCCTTCACGCCGCAGATGGTGGAGCTGGCACCCGGCCTGTGCCAGGGCTTGCTGCAGTCGGGCCGCGTGGTGGTCGATACCGGGGATGCGCTGCATGAGGCCGGTGACCTGCTGCAGGCCGGCATCGATGTCGCCGCCCTGCCCACGCTGGAGCAGGTGGTGCGCGAGCAATGGCCGCGCTCGGATTCGCCCGTGCTGTTCAAATGCTGCGGCTGGGGTGGCTGGGATCTTGCAGCCACCCGCCTGGCCATGCGCCGGGCCGCACTCCAGAACAGTTGAAAGCGGATTTCTGCGTTGAACGAGCTTTTCCCCCCGGATTCCCCCGCCCCGGATTCCAGCACCGCGCCCAGTCGCTGGCAGCGCCTGGGCCTGCGCACGCAACTGGCCCTGGTCTTCGGCTCGCTGCTGGTGGGCGTGACGGTGCTGATGTCGCTGGCATTCGGCGAGCTGCTGCGCTGGCGCATGGAGCGCGAGGTCAGCGCCTCGCTGCATGCCATGGCCTCCAACGCCGCGCGGCAGCTGTCCGATGGCCTGTTCAGCCGCGCCCATACCGTGGAAGTGCTGGCCGCCTCGCCGGAGCTCTGGATCCAGGGGCTGGAGTCCCCGGGCGTGGGCGCACTGCTCAACCGCGCCCGTTCGCTGACGCCCACCAACCTCTGGATCGGCGTGGCCGACGCCGAGGGCACGGTGCGCAGCGCGACCGACCAGGTGCTGGTGGGCCACGATGTCAGCGACCGGCCCTGGTTCGAGCCGGGCCTGCAGCGCGTCCATGTGGGCGATGTGCGCGCCTCCTCGCCTGTGATGTCCGCCTTGCTGCCGCCTGCGGCCGACGGCGCGCCGCGCCGGTTCATGGACTTCGCGGCGCCCATTCGCGTGGGCGATCTCACCCAGGGCGTGCTGTGCATGCACAGCAGCTGGGAATGGGTGCGCGAAACCATGCAGACCCTGCAGCAGGCCGACAGCGCCGACCGGCAGATCGGCCTGTTCATCTTCGACCGGCGTGGACGGCTCATCCACGCGCCGGGCGACAGCCTGGAGCCGTTGCTGGCCCTGGACCAGCGCCTGCCGGTGGCCCATACCGTGTCTGCCGATACGGCCGATGCCACGCTGCAGCCCGTACAGGTGGCGCGCTGGCAGGACAGCCCGCAGAGCTTTCTGACGGCCACCGTGCCGCTGCAGGCCCACAACCGGGCAACCGCCATGGGCTGGCACATCGTGGCCCGGCAGCCGCATGACAGCGCCTACGCGCCCGCTCGCCAGGCCATGCACCAGGTGCTGGCCGGCGGCCTGGCGGCCGCGCTGGTGGCCGCCGTCATCGCCTGGCTGGTGGCGCGCAGGCTGAGCCAGGATCTCAAGCGCCTGGCCCGTGCCGCCAATGGCATCGACGGCAGCGGTGCGGCCTCCGACATCCCGCAGCTGCACAGCAGCCGCGAAGTGCATCGCCTTTCGCAAGCGCTGCGCGGCAGCATTGCCCAGTTGCGCTCGGCCAACGAGGCCATGGAGCGCCAGGTGCGCGAGCGCACGCTGCAGCTGCAGCAGGCCAATGCCGAACTGGAGCACCAGGCGCGCAGCGATCCGCTCACGGGCCTGCTCAACCGCCGCGGCTTCGACTTCCAGCTGGACTTCGCCATGGCGCTGGCGCGCCGCAGCGGCCGGCCCTTGAGCGTGCTCGTCATTGACGTGGACTACTTCAAGCGCATCAACGACCAGCACGGCCACGACATGGGCGACGCCGTGCTGCGCGCCCTGGCGCGCGCCTTCCGCATGCGGCTGCGCGAGTCCGACGTGCTGGCCCGCATGGGGGGCGAGGAATTCCTGGCGCTGCTGCCCGACACCACGGCCGATGCCGCCGTGGTCATTGCCGAGCAACTGCGCGAACTGCTGGCCGCCACGCCCATGGCGCATGGCGAGCCCGTCACCGCCAGCGTGGGCGTGGCCACGCTGCGCGGCACCACGGACACGGCCACCGCCATGCTGCGCCGTGGCGACGAAGCGCTGTACGAAGCCAAGGGCGCAGGCCGCAACAACGTGCAGCTGCAGCGCTGAGGCGGCCCCGCGCCGCTTTTCCCGCCCTCGATTTCCTGACTGCCGCAAAACACCTGTGCGGCAAAAAACACCACACTAATACTCAAATTGAGCATATTATTCGCTGCCATCACCAGCCCTTTCCACAGTCCCGGACGGCCACCATGCAGCTCAAATCCGTGCAGTACGACAAGCCCCATTTCTCCCTCGCCGGCCAGTGCGGCATCGGCGAGGCCTGGGCCCGCATTCCTCCTGAACTTGACCGCGCCCAGCGCCTTCGGACCGCCGAGCGCATACGCGCCCTGCTGCACGAGCGCGATGCCGTGCTCGTGGCCCATTACTACGTGGACGGCGAACTGCAGGACCTGGCGCGCGAGACCGGCGGCTGCGTGGGCGATTCGCTGGAGATGGCGCGCTTCGGCGCCCAGCACCAGGCCAGCACCCTGGTCGTGGCCGGCGTGCGCTTCATGGGAGAGACCGCCAAGATCCTCAGCCCGGAAAAGCGGGTGCTCATGCCCGACGACGACGCCAGCTGCTCGCTGGATCTGGGCTGCCCGGCAGACGAGTTCAGCGCCTTTTGCGACGCCCACCCGGACCGCACGGTCGTGGTCTACGCCAACACCAGCGCGGCGGTGAAGGCGCGTGCCGACTGGGTGGTCACCTCGTCCGTGGGACAGGACATCGTGGCCCACCTGCACGCCTGCGGCGAGAAGATCCTCTGGGCCCCCGACCGCCACCTGGGCGCCCACATCCAGCGCCAGACCGGCGCCGACATGCTGCTGTGGCATGGCTCCTGCCTGGTCCATGACGAGTTCAAGGCCGACGAACTGGCCGCCATGGCGCTGGAGTATCCGCAGGCCGCCATCCTCGTGCACCCCGAGTCGCCGGCCGCCGTGGCCGCCCAGGCCGATGTGGTGGGCTCCACCACCCAGCTCATCAACGCGGCTGGCCGGCTGCCCACCGACACCTTCATCGTCGCCACCGACCAGGGCATCCTGCACGACATGCGCATGCGCTACCCGGGCAAGACCTTCCTGCCCGCGCCCACGGCCGGCCAGGGCGCCACCTGCAAGAGCTGCGCCATGTGCCCCTGGATGGCGATGAACAGCCTGCAGGGCGTGGAGCTGGCGCTGGAGCAGGGCCTGTGCGCCATCGAGGTGGATCCCGCCATCGCCCAGGCCGCGCGCCGGCCCATCGAACGCATGCTGGCTTTCGCGGCCGGCCACCGCCAGCCCGTGCGCGCCAGCGGCGACCTTGCGCGCGATGCAGCGCTCTTCCAGCATTTCGGTCCCGCCTGAGGACAGCGCCATGACACAGCCTTGCACAGACGTACTCATCATCGGCGCCGGCCTGGCCGGCATGGCCGCCGCCCTGTCGCTGCCGCCGCATCTGCGCGTGGCACTGCTCAGCAAGGGCGCGGCCGAGGAATGCGCCAGCGCCTGGGCCCAGGGCGGCATTGCCGCCGTGCTGGATGCACAAGACAGCATCGACGAACACCTGGCAGACACCCTGGTCGCGGGCGCAGGCCAGTGCGATGCACAGGCCGTGCGCGCCATCCTTGAGCAGGCGCCTGCCGCCATTGATTGGCTGGTGGCCCACGGCGTGCCTTTCACGCGTGACGACAGCGGTGGCCTGCACCTCACGCGCGAGGGCGGCCACGGCCGCCGCCGCATCGTGCATGCCGCCGACTGCACCGGCCAGGCCGTGCACGCCGCCCTGCTGCACGCCTGCCGGGAGCGCGCGAACATCGATTTGCATGAGCACACCAGCGCGCTGGACCTGCTGACCGAAGGACAGGCTGCGCACTGCACAGGCGCGCTGGTGCGCCTGCCCGATGGCCGCCAGCAGCGCTGGCATGCCGCGCATACCGTGCTGGCCACGGGCGGGCTGGGGCAGGTCTATCCCGCCACCACCAACCCGGCCACCGCCACGGGCGACGGCGTGGCCATGGCCTGGCGCGCAGGCTGCCGCGTGGGCGACCTGGAGTTCATGCAGTTCCATCCCACGGCCCTGCAGGTGGGCGGCCGTGCGGCCGGCCTGGTCTCCGAGGCATTGCGCGGCGAAGGCGCCCTGCTGCGCCTGCCGGACGGCACGCGCTTCATGCCTGCCCATGACGAGCGGGCCGAACTGGCGCCGCGCGACATCGTGGCCCGGGCCATCCGGCACGAGATGGACCGCCATGGCCTGGCCTTCGTGCACCTGGACATCACCCACCGGCCACGTGCCTGGCTGCAGTCGCATTTCCCGGGCGTGATGGCCCTGTGCGCCAGCCATGGCATCGACATTGCCACGCAGCCGATTCCCGTGGCCCCCTGCGCCCACTACGCCTGCGGCGGCGTGCTGGCCGATATCGACGGGCGCACGGATGTCGATGGCCTGCGCGCCATTGGCGAGGTGGCGCGCACCGGCCTGCACGGCGCCAACCGGCTGGCCAGCAATTCGCTGCTCGAATGCGTGGTGATGGGGCGCGCGGCCGCCCAGGCCATCGCGCAGCAGCCGGCTGCTGTCCCTGCGCCGACCCGGCCGACCGAAACCCTGCAGGCCGGCGCACAGGATCAGGACACGGCAGCCATCGCGCAGGAGTTGCGCCAGCTCATGCAGGACTGCGTGGGCATACAGCGCAGCGACCAGGGCCTGGCGCAGGCCGTGCAGCGCATTGCGGCATGGCGTGAAAGGCTGGCACCTGCCGCAGGCCATGCGCTGCGCAATCAGCTCGATGTCTGCTGGCTCATGGCCACGGCTGCCGCCGCACGGCGCGAGAGCTGCGGTGCGCATTCGCGCATCGACGCCGCCCTGGCGCTGGTGGAATGAAAAATGGCCCCCACGCTCCCCTTGCTGCGCAAGGTCCGCTGCCCCCCGAGGGGGCTGCTTTTCATCTTGGGGCGGCCCGGCGATGAAAAATGGCCCCCACGCTCCCCCTGCTGCGCCAGGTCCGCTGCCCCCCGAGGGGGCTGCTTTTCATCTTGGGGCGGCCCGGCGATGAAAAATGGCCCCCATGCTCCCCCTGCTGCGCAAGGTCCGCTGCCCCCCGAGGGGGCTGCTTTTCATCTTGGGGCGGCCCGGCGATGAGAAATGGCCCCCACGCTCCCCCTGCTGCGCAAGGTCCGCTGCCCCCCGAGGGGGCCGCTTTTCATCTTGGGGCGGCCCGGCGATGAAAAAGGCCCGCAGCTTTCGCTGCGGGCCTTGTCTGCCGGGCCAAAGCCGTCAGGCCTTGGGAAGCGTCACGCCCACCTGGCCCTGGTACTTGCCGCCACGGTCGCGGTAGCTGACCTCGCAGACATCGTCGGGATCGCTCTCGAAGAACAGCACCTGGGCGCAGCCCTCGCCGGCATAGATGCGGGCGGGCAGCGGCGTGGTGTTGGAGAACTCCAGCGTCACATAGCCTTCCCATTCGGGCTCGAAGGGGGTGACGTTGACGATGATGCCGCAGCGCGCGTAGGTGCTCTTGCCCAGGCAGATGGTCAGCACGTTGCGCGGGATGCGGAAGTACTCGACCGTGCGCGCCAGCGCGAAGCTGTTGGGCGGGATGATGCAGCTGTCGCCCTCGAAATCGACGAAGCTTTTTTCATCGAAGTTCTTGGGGTCCACCACGGTGCTGTGGATGTTGGTGAACACCTTGAATTCGGGTGCGCAGCGGATGTCGTAGCCATAGCTGCTGGTGCCGTAGCTGATGATCTTGCGGCCATCGACGTTGCGAACCTGGGCCGGCTCGAAAGGCTCGATCATGCCGTGATCCTCGGCCATGCGACGGATCCACTTGTCGCTCTTGATGCTCATGGCAATTCCTCGTTCCCTAGCTGCACTTGTCAGGCGCCAGCACCCGGCCGGGCACTGGCGCAAAGGCGCTATTTTGCTTGAGAAACGACGGTGCGCTCGATCAGGCGGTCATCGCCCAGGATGATCATGGCGAACAGCAGCTCGTCCAGGCTCTCGGCCTGGCGGGTCTTGCGCTCGAGCAGCGGCGTGCAGGCCGGGTTGATGACCACGAAGTCGGCCTCGCAGCCCGGCTGCAGATTGCCCACCTGGCCCGCCAGGCCCAGGGCGCGCGCCGCGCCCGCCGTGTGCTGCCACCACAGGTTGCCGGGCGACAGGCTCAGGCCCTGCTTGGTCTGGCCCTCGCGGCCCGCCACGTAGGCGGCCTGCATGGTGCGGAAGGGGCTGAAGCTCATGCCGCCGCCCACGTCGCTGGCCAGGCCGTAGAGGAACTGCGCGGCATCGGCCCGCGCAAAGTCGAAGAAGCCGCTGCCCAGGAACAGGTTGCTGGTGGGGCTGACGGCCGCAGCGGTGCTGCGTTCACGCATCAGGGCGCGGTCTTCATCGTCCAGGTGGATGCAGTGCGCGTAGACGGCGCGCTCGCGCATCAGGCCGAAGTCGTCGTAGACCGACAGATAGCTGCGGGCCTTCGGAAAGAGTTCGGCCACCCAGCGCACTTCGTCCAGGTTCTCGGCCACATGGGACTGGATCCAGACATCGGCGTAGCGCGCGGCCAGCTCGCCCGCGCCGCGCAGCTGCTCGTGCGTGCTGGTGGGCGCAAAGCGCGGCGTGATGGCGTAGCCCAGGCGGTCCACGCCATGCCAGCGCTGGATAAGGGTCTCGGTATCGATCAGGCTTTGCTCGGTCTGGTCGCGCACGCCGTCGGGGCTGTGGCGGTCCTGCAGGACCTTGCCCGTGATCATGCGCATGCCGCGCGCCTGCGACGCGCCCATGAGCGCATCGACCGAACCCGGGTGCGAGGTGGCAAAGGCCAGCGCCGTGGTCACGCCGTTGCGCTGCAGCTCGTCCAGGAAGAACTCGGCCACGCTGTCGGCATGGGCGCGTTCGCAAAAGGCCGACTCGTGCGGAAAGGTGTATTTCTCCAGCCAGGGCAGCAGGCCGGCGGCGGGCGCGCCGATCACATCGGTCTGCGGATAGTGGATGTGCAGGTCGATGAAGCCCGGCGCGAGGATGCGGCCCGGCAGATGGGTGACTTCGGCGCCCGGCTGTCCGGTGAACTGCGCCTGCAGCGCCTGCCAGCTGCCGGCGGCGACGACGCGCTGCTGCCCCCTGTCATCCGGGGCGACGGCCAGCAGGCCGTCTTCGTCGTAGAGCGCCTGGCCATCGTCGGCAAAACGCAGCAATGAGGAACGGTAGATTTGCATGCCGCCAAGCTTAGCGGGCGGACAGGCAGATGCCATATCCGCAGCGCTATAGGCGCCATCGGCAGGCGCCATCCTAGGGTTTACGCCAGGACCGGACGCCCCACGGGCCGCATCACTTGGGCAGGGTGGCCTGCACGCCTTCCACCAGCCAGTTCATCTGCAGGATCTGCGCATCGTCCAGCTGCTTGCCGGCTGGAATGCGCACCTGGCCCTGGTTGTCGCGCACCGGCTGGTCGCCGGCCTTGAAGGGCTGCAGACGGCCCTGGGCCATGTCCTTTTGGCGCTGCAGCACTTCCTCGCGCACGGCAGGCGGCAGCCTGGGGCCGAAGCCCTCCACGCGGATCATGCCCTCGCGCACGCCGCCCCAGGTGTCCTGGCTCTTCCAGCGGCCGTCCAGCACCGCTTTGGCGCGCGCCGTGTAGTAGTCGCCCCACTGGTGGGTGACGGCCAGCAACTGGGCGTCGGGCCCGTCCTTGCGCATGTCGGAGTGGTAGGCAATCGCCATGCGGCCGCGCTCCTGGGCGGCCTGCATCACGGCGGTGGATGCGACCTGGAAGGACACCACGTCCACGCCGCCGTTGAACAGCGCCATGGCCGCATCGCGCTCGCGCGGCGGGTCGAACCAGGTATCCAGCCAGACCACCTTGACCGTGGCCTTGGGATTGACAGAACGCATGCCCAGCGTGAAGGCGTTGATGCCCTGCAGCACCTCGGGAATCGGAAAGCCGACCACGAAGCCGGCCACGCCCGTCTTGCTGGCACGGCCTGCGGCAATGCCCGACAGATAGCGGCCCTCGTAGTAGCGAGCGTTCGAGGTGGCCACGTTGTCGGCACGCTTGAAGCCCGTGACCGACTCGAACTTCACCTGCGGGAAGTCGCGCGCCACGCGCATCACGGACTCGGTGTAGCCGAAGCTGGTGGTGAAGATCAGCTGGTTGCCCGAGGCGGCCAGGTCGCGCAGCACGCGCTCGGCGTCGGGGCCCTCGGGCACGCTGTCCACCGCACGGGTCTGCACGCGCGGACCCAGGGCCGCCTGCAATGCGCGCCGTCCCTCGTCGTGCTGGCGCGTCCAGCCGGCGTCGAGCACGGGCGTCAGATAGACGAAGGCGGCCTTGAGGGGCGCGGAACCTGCGGGGGATGAAGGGGCGGGATGGCCTTGGGACAAGGCCGTGGATACAAGACTTGCGGCCGCGACTGCGGCTGCGAGGTTTTTGTACATGGTGTTCCTCTACATGGCCCGGAAATGAAAACGCACCGGCCATGGGCAGCGGCCGGTGCGGGGCGCGATTATAGGCAGCGGCCCTGAGGGCTGCCTGGGCCTGCGCTTATGGCCTCCATAAGGGACAGCAGATACCGTCCACTAGCGCGCAGAACCAGCGCGGGTACTTAAAAGTGCATAACACGCTCTAAGATCGCCAGCAAATTCCAACCCCAAGCAACCACCAAGGAGTACAGGACCATGCCGATGTTCGTCGATACCTCGCCCCCGGGGCAGTGCCTTTTTTGCCGCCTCGTGGCGGGCGAGATCCCGTCCGCCAAGGTGTTCGAGGACGAGCAGACCATCGCCTTCATGGACATCGGCCAGGTCAACCCCGGCCATGTGCTGGTGGCCAGCAAGCGCCATGCCGTGACCCTGCTGGACCTCACGCCCGACGAGGCCGGCGCCGTGATGCGCACGGCCCAGCGCGTGGCGCAGGCAGTGCAGGCGGCGTTCGACCCCGATGGCATCAGCCTGTTCCAGGCCAATGGCGCGGCGGGCGGGCAGACCGTCTTCCACTTCCACCTGCATGTGCTGCCGCGCCACGAGGGCGACGGCGTGGGCCTGGGCTGGCCGCGCAAGGAGCCCGGCATGCAGGCGCTGCAGGACCATGCCGAGCGCCTCAGGCAGGCGCTGGCCTGAACGGACTCAGGCCAGGGCGGCGTAGCGGGCGAACACGGCCTCCAGCTGGCGCATCCAGTGGGCGCGCTGCTGGGGTGTGACGAAGCTGGCGTCAAAACTGTTGACCGCCAGCTGCCAGGCCTGCTGCGAGTTCATGCCGGTGGCGGCGAACAGCTGCAGGTAGTTCTCGTTCACGTAGCCGCCGAAATAGGCCGGATCATCGGAGTTGACCGTGACCTTGAGCCCTGCCTCCAAGAGCTGGGGCAGGTTGTGCTGGGCCAGGTTGGACACCACGCACAGCTTGAGGTTGGACAGCGGGCACACGGTCAACGGCACGCCGTCGCGCACCAGGCGCTGCATCAGGGCCTCGTCGCGCGCGGCCTGCACGCCATGGTCTATGCGCTCGGAATGCAGCACGTCCAGCGCGCCCCAGATATAGGCGGGAGGCCCCTCCTCGCCCGCATGCGCGACCAGGTGCAGGCCCAGCTCGCGGCAGCGGGCGAACACGCGGGCGAACTTCTCGGGAGGGTTGCCGACCTCGCTGCTGTCCAGCCCCACGCCGATGAAGCGGTCGCGCAGCGGCAGCGCGGCCTCCAGCGTGGCGAAGGCGTCCTCTTCGCTGAGGTGGCGCAGAAAGCTCAGGATCAGCGCCGACGAGATGCCCTGCTCTATCTCCGCATCGCGGCAGGCGCGGTACAGGCCGTTGATCACGGTCTCCATGCCCACGCCGCGCTGGGTGTGGGTCTGGGGGTCGAAGAAGATCTCGGCATGGACCACGTTGTCCTGCGCGGCGCGCGTCAGGTAGGCGCGGCCCATGTCGTAGAAATCCTGCTCGTACAGCAGCACGCTGGCGCCGGCGTAGTAGATGTCCAGAAAGCTTTGCAGGTCGGTGAAGGCATAGGCGCGGCGCAGGTCTTCCACGCTGGCGTAGGGCAGCTTCACGCCGTTGCGCTGGGCCAGGGCGAAGATCAGCTCGGGCTCCAGCGAGCCTTCGATGTGCATGTGCAGCTCGGCCTTGGGCATGGCCTGGAGCAATTGGGGCAGATGCGCGGCATCCACGGCGGGTACGGTGTGCATCAGCAGACTCCGAAGGTGATGCCGCTGGCCCGGAGGTAGCGGCGGTAGGCGGACGACATGCGGTCGGCCGCAGAGTGCATTTCGGCGCGCGGGTCCAGCGGCAGGCACTTGGGCTGCTGCGACTCCAGCACGGGCTGGTCCTGGCAGAAGATGGTGTGCTGGAATTCCTGCAGCTGTGCGTCGGGCGAGTCGAAGTCTGCCACGGCCAGCCGGAACCAGACGCGGCTGGTCTCGGGCGTGAGGGGGCAGATGAACAGGGCGATGGACTCGCGCCAGCCGGCCCGGGTGGTGCCGGACTCGGGCAGCTTGGTCAGCACGGCGGCATAGGGCGCCGTCACTTCGTAGGTGTATTCGACCTCGGCCGCGCTGGTGGAGTGCAGGTTGGACTGCGGCTGCACGGCCTTGCAGCCCGTGGCCAGCACGCCCGTGGCCGTGGTCTCCACGGCATAGGCTTCGATGGCCATGGCATCGCGGCTGCCCAGCCAGCCTTCGTGGACAAAGCCGAAGTGCGACATGTCCAGGAAGTTCTCGATGATGCGCGGCGCGCTGGCGGCCACATCGTAGGGGCCGCAGTTGAGCTTGCGCAGGTGCGCGTCCGCCTCGGCTTCAAAGGCAGGAAGGGCCGCCAGGGCCGGAACAGCCGAGAGCTCCTCGCCCGTGGCCAGCCGCACCCAGACCAGGCCGTAGGCTTCCTGTGCCTCGAAGGCCTTCACGCATTGCGAGGGCGGGGGCGTGAAGCTGGGCAGGGCCGGCACCTTGACGCACTGGCCGCTGTCGGCGAACTGCCAGCCGTGGTAGGGGCATTCAAGGTGGCCGTTCTCGACACGGCCCATGGACAGGCGTGCGCCACGGTGCGGGCAGCGGTCCACGAAGACGCGGACCAGGCCTTGCGGATCGCGCCACAGCACCAGGGGCTGGTCCAGCAGTTGCACGCCCAGCGGCGCATCGACAACTTCGTGGGCCTGGGCCACGGGATGCCAGAGGGAGTTTTCGATCATGGGGGGAATCTCTTGCTGTCTGTCTGTGCCGCGGCGGCGGGCAGGCCGCGGCTGGGAGCGAGCATAAACCCACTCGATGCGCAGCACAGGTACGGTACAGGTACACCTGTGCGGCGCATGAACGCCAAGGCCGCCCGAAGGCGGCCCTGGCGGCAACGGGCAGCCCGGCCTGCGCCGGGCGGCCTGGCGTCTTGCTTACTTGCTGTCCTGGCCCGGCACCTTGCCTTCCACGCCCTTGACGTAGAAGTTGATGCCCGTGAGGAACTTGTCCTCGGCCACGGCGTCGGCAGCCAGCAGTTCCTTGCCGTCCTGGCCTGCGATCGGGCCCTTCCAGATGTGGAAGGTGCCGTCCTTCAGGCCCTTCTTGACCTCTTCGATCTTCGCCTTGGCTTCGGCGGGCACGTCATCGGCCAGCGAGACGATGTCGATCGCGCCTTCCTTCACGCCCCACCAGGTCTGCTGGCTGCTCCACTTGCCGTCCAGCATCTCGCGAACGGTCTTGGTGTAGTAGGGCGTCCAGTTGATGATGGCCGAGCCCAGGTGGGCCTTGGGGCCGTAGGCCGTCATGTCGGAGTCCCAGCCGAAGGCGCGCTTGCCCTTTTCCTCGGCCGTCTTGAGCACGGCAGCGGAGTCGGTGTTCTGGAACAGGATGTCGGCGCCGCCGTTGATCAGCGAAGTCGCAGCCTCGGTTTCCTTCGGGGGGGCGAACCACTCGTTGACCCAGACCACCTTGGTCTTGATCTTGGGGTTCATGGACTGCGCGCCCAGCGTGAAGCTGTTGATGTTGCGCAGCACTTCGGGAATCGGCACGGAGCCGACCACGCCCAGCACGTTGGACTTGGTCATGGAGCCCGCGATGATGCCGGCCAGGTAGGCGCCTTCGTAGGTGCGGCTGTCGTAGGTGCTGACGTTGGCGGCAGTCTTGTAGCCGGTGGCGTGCTCGAACTTCACATCGGGGAAGTCGGGAGCGATCTTCTGGATGGGTTCCATGTAGCCGAAGGTGGTGCCGAAGACCAGCTTGTTGCCGTTGGCGGCCATGTCGCGCAGCACGCGCTCGGCGTCGGCGCCCTCGGGCACGCTCTCCACATAGGAGGTCTTGATCTTGTCGCCGAATTCCTTCTCCAGTGCCAGGCGGCCCTGGTCGTGGGCAAAGGTGTAGCCGCCGTCACCGACGGGGCCCACGTAGGCGAAGGCGATCTTCAAAGGCTCGGTTGCAGCGGCAGCAGGGGCCTCGGCAACGGGAGCGGGCGCAGGCGCGGCCTCCTCCTTCTTGCCACAGCCGGCCAGCGCGGCGGCGGCCACGGCCGACAGCGCTGCCACCTTGATCAGGGAGCGTTTGTGAAGATCAGTCATCGAAGTTTCCTCAAGTGGTCCTGCGGCAGGCAGGAAGAAGGCAGGTCTGCAGGGCGCAGGCCCGCCGCGATGGGTCCAGAGAATAAAGCAAGAATGACGCCAGCCGGCCTGTTCATGGGCTGCGTGCTCCTGGAAAACGACATTTTCCGGGATGCGCACGGAATCGGTGCATGAACAGGCCGCCAGCGCCGGCCCTCAGGAACTGCCCAGCATCGCCACCAGGCGCTCCACCGCACGGCGGTGCCCGGTCTCCAGCGCGGCAGGATCGGCGGGATCGAACACCGCGAGGCCGATGCGCGGGGGAATGCCGGTGACCTCGAAGGCCACGCCGGCACCATCGCGGTAGATCTCGTTGGACAGGGACACGAAGAAGTTGCCCGGCAAGGGCTTGACCAGGGAGTTGGACAGTGATCCTGCCGTTGGCTGGCCCACCTGGGTCACCTGGGGCAGCGCCCGCATCATCAGCGTGAAGGTCTCGGCAGCGCTGACGGTCAGATCGCTGGTCAGCACATGCACGGGCCTGGCATAGGTCTGGCTGCCCCTGGGCTCGACATACCAGCTTTGTTCGCTGCGGCCCTGCGGGCGATGCGCCTGCTTGGTGAAGCCCAGCACGCGCTGCCGCGTGAAACTGCCCGCCATCTCGGCGCTGACCTGGTCGAGTCCGCCCAGGGTGTTGAGCGACACATCGACTATCAGCGCGCGCGTGTCCGCCAGCGCGGCCAGCGCGCGGTCCATCTCTGCCCGCGCCGCGGCCATGTCCTTGTGCGCATCGAAGGGGCTGGAAAACTCGCCCATGCTGCCGATCTCGATGTAGCCCACATTGCCCGGCAACCGGCCCCAGACCATGGTTCCTCCGAGCACGGGGCCGCTGCCACCCTGCAGGCGGGATGCCAGGTCCTCACGGACCCGCGCCTTCCACAGCTCCTGGAAAACCAGGAAGTCCTTGACCTCGGTCTGTGCCTCGAAGGCCTGGCGCAGGCGCTTGGTGGTGGGCTTGTTGCCCCCCAGGAAGGCATAGCTCAGCGCGCCATCGTGCGAGCGGATCAGGGCGGTATGCACGTCGTTGAAGTCCTTCAGCGCCTCGCTCATCACGGCCTGCAGGGCATCGTCGTTGGCGGCAGCGGCCGCCCGGGGTGCCAGGCGGCTGGTGATCTGCGGCCAGTCGATGTTGCGTTCCTTGAGAAAGGCGTAGTCCAGGGCAATCACATCGCTCAGGGCCTTGAAGGTGGTGGCAGGGTCGGTCGCCGGCGCATTGCGGCAGGCCGAAGGCACGCTGCCCAGGCGCTCCAGGGAGTAGGTGGCAGGAAAGCCCGGCAGCTCGAACAGCTCGGCACGGATGCCATGCAGATTGGCCGTGGTGCGGTAGCTGTATTCCTTGAACTGCTCCACCGTGCCGCCTGCAGCACCGGCCTGGGGGTAGCACAGGGCTCCGGCCTCCTGGTAGCGCGCCACGGAATTCGACTTGAACTCCATCAGCGTGCCTTCTCCCAGGATGCGCCATACGCCCTCCAGGTCGCCGGACGTGCGGCCATCCACCACGACCTGGCCGCTGCGCTCCGACAGAATCTTGGAGTCGCCGCCGCCGCAGGCCGCCAGCAGCAGGGATGACAGGGCCGCGGCAAGCAGCCAGCGGGGTTGGGTGGGAGCGGGAACTCGAACGTGCATGAAACGCCTCCGTACAATGAATGAAGAGGTCCGCACTGTCGGCGGCGGGCCTGAAGAAAGCCGGACGGCCGCCTGAAGGAATCCTGAAGACCCTGTCTGGGAAAATCCGGCATTGCCCCCACCGGCCCCGCGCCCTGCCCCATGAAGCTATTGCTGGTTGAAGACGATCTGGACCTTGGCAACGGGGTGCGCCTGGCGCTGCAGGACCAGCGCTTCGATGTCACCTGGGTTCGCCGCATCGCCGAGGCCCGCCCCCTGCTGGACCAGGGCGCCTGCGACCTGCTGGTGCCGGATCTGGGCCTTCCCGATGGCGACGGACTGTCGCTGCTGGCGCGCGTGCGGCGTGAACGCAAGGACCTGCCCATCCTGATCCTCACGGCGCGGGACGGGCTGGACGACCGCCTGCGCGGGCTCGACGGCGGAGCCGATGACTACGTGGTCAAGCCCTTTGCGCTGGCCGAGCTGCTGTCGCGCATCCGCGCGCTCAGGCGCCGCAGCCTGGGCACGGAAGAGCAGGTCTTCGACGTGCGCGGACTGGTGCTGAACGAACGCAGCCGGCGTGTCAGCGTCTTCGGCCGCGAGATCGATCTGTCGCCCAGCGAATTCGCCCTGCTGGCCGCCCTGATCCGCCGCCCCGACCAGGTGTTCAGCCGCCACATGCTCGAAGAGGAGGTGCTGCCGGGCAGCGGGCGCTATGCGAGCAACAGCCTGGAGGTGCACATCTCCAGCCTGCGGCGGCAGATCGGCGAAGGCTATGTGCGCACGGTGCGCGGCGTCGGCTATGTGCTGGACCGCCAGCCCTATGAAGGCAGGCGGCGATGAAGGCGGCAGCCTGCCTGCGCCGCGCCTGGCGCGCAGGGGCCGAGCCCAGCCTGATCCGGCGCCTGGTGCTTGCCCAGGCCGTGGTGCTGGTCGTGGTGTGGATCGCCCTCGGCGCGCTGCTGATGGTGGAGTTCCAGAGCGATGCCTCGGAGCTGGACCCGTTGCGCCACGACGCGGTGCTGGCGGTTGCCGGCCCCCTGCTGGACCGCCCTGCCGCGCTGCAGGAAGCCCTCGCCCGCATCGACCTGGCCCGAAGAACCGAAGGGCAGTTGCCCGACCAGCCGCGCTGGCGCGTGAACATGATGGTGTGGCACGGACCGCAGTTGCTGTTTGCCTCGCCCGGCCTTTCCGCCCCCATCGTGCAAACCGCCACGGATCGCATCGAGACAGTCACGGCGGCCGGGGAACGCTGGCGCGCCATGACGCGCTCGGACGCCTCGGGCCAGTTGCGCGTGACGCTGGCCATCTCCAATGAGCCCGGGCGCGGCATGCTCACGCTGGCCTCCAGCAGCCTGCTGGTGCTGCCCCTGCTGATCAGCGCGCCGCTGCTGGTTTTTCCGGCATGGGCCGCCGTGTGGCTTGCGCTCAGGCCCTGGCGGCGCCTCAGTGCCGAAATCGCGCGCCGTGGCATGGGCGACCTTGCGCCGCTGGGTTTTCAGCCGCGCCACCGCGAGCTCAAGCCCCTGGCCCACTCTGTCAACCGCCTGCTGCAGAGCGTCAGGGACGGGCTGGCCAGGGAGCGCAGCTTCATCGCCGATGCCGCCCATGAACTGCGCACACCCGTGGCCGCCATCCGCGTGCATGCGGAAGCCCTGAACAACCTGCCTTTGCCGGCAGGGCTGGACAACCGCCTGGGCGCACGCCTGGATGCGCTGGTCGGCTGCAGCGCACGCGCGTCCCGCCTGGTGGACCAGATGCTGGCACTGATGCGGGCCGACGCCGGGCCCTCCGCGCCGGGCATGCAATCGCTGGAGATCGACAGGCTGCTGCAGCAGCGCCTGGGTTGTCTGGCGGGCCTGGCCCGTGAGCGCGGCGTGGAACTTGATCTGGACGCCGAAGGCCCGCTGCCGCTGTGGGCCGAACGCCAGGCAATGGAATCCCTGATCGACAACCTGGTGGACAACGCCATCAAGTACAGCCCGCCAGGCGGCCTGGTGCGCGTGCGCGCGCGCCGGGATGCGGCCACGCAGGCGATGGTGCTCGAAGTCATGGATGAGGGACCGGGCATTGCGCCGGCCTGGCGCAGCCGTGTATTCGACCGCTTTTTCCGCGCGCCCGACCAGGCGGTGGCGGGCAGCGGGCTGGGCCTGGCCATCGTGGCGGCCGTGGTGCGCCAGCATGGGGGGAGCATCGTCTGCGATGACGCGGACGATGGCCCCGGACTGTGCATGCGCGTCAGCTTCCCCGGCGGGACTGCCCCGCACTAGACAAGCCGCCGCGCATGCGGCGCCTGCGCTTACTTGGCGCCCGGCACCTTGCCTTCGACGCCGTTGACGAAGAAGTTGATGCTGGTCATGAAGCCCAGATCGCCGACCTGGCCTGCCGTCAGCACTTCCTTGCCGGTGTTGTCCTTGATGGGGCCGGTCCAGACGGCGAAGCTGCCGTCCTTCAAGCCGTCGCGTGCCTTGGCGACCTTGTCCTTGATGTCCTGGGGCACGTCGTCGGCGATCTTCACGAGGTCGATGGCGCCTTCCTTCACGCCCC